>CALVYE010000001.1 GCA_944372025.1 uncultured Bacilli bacterium
ATTGAGGAAACTCAGTTCTTTTTGTTGTGATTATAATATCACAAAATTTAAAATTTGACAAAACTTAGATAATCATAAGTCTTTATTTATTTTAAAACACTAAAAATTAAATTTTTAAAATCGTCTAAGCTTTTTATGTATCTATAAATTTCAAAAATATCTTTCGATGTAAAAATTATTAACATTCTATCTTTTTCATCAAGTTTTACCACTTCCTTATTTTTAATTGTATCTATATATTTAAAAACATTTAATGAAAATATTTTTATATTAGGATTTTTAATTTTTAATTTTGAAATATAAGATTTGTTATTAGTTTCATACCTATTAATATTAATAATATAACACTCATCCTTGAAATTGTTGTCTATTATTTTTTTTAGTGAAACAAATGTGTTTAATGCCATTTCGTTTTTATTATCATTAAAATTTATGATTATTCTTTGATTTTTACTTATTATAATTATTAGTTTATTTTTTACAATATATTTCATGTTATCCCCCTATATAAAAATATCATAAGTATTTTTTTTATACAATTAACAGAAATGAAAATTTTAAAAAGATAAAACTTACAAAAACAAAGATTATTTTGTAAGTTTTAAATATTTATTAATATCTTCGCTATCAAACTTATATTTTTTAGGTTTATACAATAATTTTGGAATAACTGCATTTTTATTTTTATTTAAAATTCTTTTTAAAATATAATTACATTCTTCAATTAAGTCATCTGAGTCATATAAAGAAATATATTCATTCATTTTTAAAATTAAAAGTTCTAGTTCCTCATTTAACTTTTCTAGACAAAACTCTTTTACTAATAACTTGTTATTGTTAGAAATACTATATAACTTTTTATTTCTATAATCATAATATTCTTTAAACTTATAACTATTCATTAATTCTAAAAGATTTTGATTCATTTTTTCGATATATTTTTCTACATGAATTAAATAGATTGGAATTTCAAAAAAGTTTGCTATGTTCTTATCATTATCATTAATCTCATCAAAACAAACAACGCAATCTGGTATAATGGGGTCGTTATTTCTATATCTTTTAATCGCAACTTCATTATATAACATATTTGTTTTTTCAATTAGTTTAGCTGATGGTAAATAATTACTTTTAGGATTTTTTCTTTGAGATTTAAAAAGTTCTATTGAAGAATTTATATCCTCGGTTCCCATATCTAATATATCATTAGGATCAATGCTGTTAAATCCCAAAATAGTTCCAACACCATCATCTACACCTAAAAACAATTCTGAGATTAAACTTGTTGATATAAAAGAGTCTTCAACATAAAATTGTGTCCATAATTTAGGATTTTGATGTAATTTATTGGCAATATCGCGATATTTATGACCTTTTATTCTATGTACTAATAAATTAAAGTCTTGACCATTTAATTCTACTAATTTTGCATTTTCTTTATAAAGTGAATCCACAATTTCTGACTTGCAATAATTGTTATATTTGTTTTGTATGCCATCAAAAAAATTGTTTAAATTTAAATTATATAAATTATTAAAAATAATTTTTAAATCGTCTTTGTTTTCAATAATGACAAACATATTTAATTTGTATAAAATTTCTAATTCTCTATTTGTATATGAAACTTTATTTATTTCATTTAAATTATTTATCTTATTAATGGTATTTAAAAATGTCTCATAGTTTATGCCAAAAAGCATTCTAATAATTTTTTTCTTTAATTCTTCTATATCTTTAAAACTATCAAAATCATTTGATATTGTTTCATAAATTTTCTCTTCAATATTTTTTAAGTCTTCAATTGTTTTAATTTCAAATTGTCTATTATTAAAATAAATTTTAAATTTTTCTATAATATCATCAGTTGGATATTTCTTTATATTACATAATAATTCTTCATTTTTATTATAGAAACTTATAAACTCTTCAAATGACATATCTATTTTTATTTTAGATTTTAAAATTAAATTTATTAAAATTTCAATATTATCAAACTTATGATTAATAATATCTTTGTAATTGTTTCTAGGGATAATATAAAAATTATATACAAAAAAATTAAAATAATCTTGTTCTTCTTTAGATGTTGAAATGAATTCTAAATATCTAATATCTTCACAATCAAAATTAAACACTGAATTACAAAAATTCATAATAGAAGTATTTTTTAAAATATTTTTACATTTAAGAATAAAATCAGGCGATGTATAACATGAATATAAAATTTCACTATATATTGGTATATTGTTATTATACATTACTATTAATTTTTCTTTTATAATTGGATCTCTTATTCCACTATCTAAAAATTTTAATTCTATTTTTTCTATATTTCTCGCAATAAAATCTATATTATATTCTTCTAAATATTTCGGATTTTCAAAAATCTCAATATTCATATTTAATAAATCAGCATTAGGATTATTTTCTAAAATTTTATCTAAAAGATATAAATTGTTATTTTTATTTGCAATTTTAATTAAACTTTTTAAAAGATGCAAAAACAAATCATTACTCTTTTTTTCTATATATTTATTAAAAATTTTTCTAATAGTTTTAGTATATTGTTTATTTTGTTCTAAAATTGTATTTATTTCTTCCATACTACTTCACCTAGTAATTATGTATTATAACACAAAAATAGGAATGTGTATCACTACATTCCTATCTTAATTTACCAAATTTACCTTTTGCGCCTTTAGAGCCATTAAAATTTTTCAAGATATTTGTTTCAAAAGAATAAACACGTTTACTTTTCTTTTTATAATCTTTAATTGCTAAAGTTATCATATCATCTAACAATTCGGTATAACTTTTCCCTATAGGTTCCCATAAATAGAAAGATAAAGAACCTGGAATTGTGTTAACTTCATTTATATATGCTTTCTTCTTTTTATGATCTATTAAATAGTCAATTCTAACAACACCACTCATGTTTAATGCTTCAGCGGCTTTTTTAGTCATTTCTATTATTTCTTCTCTTAATTTATTATCAATTCTAGCAGGTATAATTCTTTGTGCTGAAAGCATTCCTTTACTTCCAGAAGAACTACTCATTTTAGAAGATTTATTATTTAATTTTCCTTTATTATTGCCAATATATTTATCTGCGTAACTTAAAAATTCATCAGTTCCCATAACTTCTTCTAATTCACTAACTTGATAGTATGAATAATCACCTAGCACACTAGCATTTACTTCTGTAAGATTTTGAATAGCTTCTTCAACTAAAATTTTATTATCATATTTAATTGCATCTTCAATTGCATTTACTAGCTCTTCTCTACTATTTGCGCGTGATATACCTACACTACTTCCTAATCTAGCTGGCTTAACAATTACAGGATATTTTATCTTTTCAATATCTTTAATTATTTTATCTTCATCTTTTTTATACTCTTCATCAAAAAACCATACGTATTTAGGAACAGGTAATTTAGAAGCTTCAAATATTTGTTTCATAAATACCTTATCTTGACCGACTGCTGCTGCATAAACATTGCTTCCAACATATGGAATTCCTAATAATTCTAAATATCCTTGAATTGTACCATCTTCACAATTAGTACCATGAACTATTGGTAATACTATATCTATTTCATTTACAATTCCTTTAAAGCCCTTTTTATTTTGTAAAACAATTCTATTATCTTTTACGTACAAAATAATATTTTTAGCATATCTTTTTAGATTATCAATTTCTGAATATGTTTCGATATCTTTTAAGAATGCTCCTGTATACATTTCACGATTCTTGGCAATATAAATAGGTACTGCTTCATATTTTTGTTTATCTAAATGATTCATAGCTTGAATTGCAGAAATTATACTTACTTCATGTTCAACACTTTCTCCCCCAAAAATTACTCCTACTTTTATCATTTTACTTCCTCCTCGTATAACATTTTAACATATTTTTAAATTATTGGTTATTCATTAAATGAATCAGGTAAATCATTTTCAATTAATACATAAGTATTTTTATCTTTAAGACTATTAATTAAAGTAAATCCATCTTTTACATCATTTATTATGTGAATTTTTTTAGCATTGTATCCATTTTCTTTTAAAGCATCTTGTATTGGTATAGTTTGTTTAGGGCCAACTAAAATTACTTCATCACATACGGAAGCAATTGATTTTCCAAAATCATAATTTAACTCGTATTGCTTTTCTCCTAATTCAATCATACCTGGAGTCATAATTATTTTTTTACCAGGCATTAAATTAAGTACATCTAAAGCCATTTTAGAACCTACAGGATTAGAATTATAAGCATCATCTATTATGTTTATATCTCCTACTTTTTTAAGTTCTAATCTATGTTCCGTACTTCTTACATTCGAAACAGCTTTCCTTAATTGTTCATCCGTAATTCCTAAATAATGTCCTAAGGCAATTCCTGCTAAAATATTATAAATGTTTGGTATACCTAAAAGCTTGGTTTTAAAGTTTCTTTTTTTACCGTCAATCATAACATCAAAGCTCATACCTAAATTACTCATCTTTATATTAGTTGCTTGATAATCAGCATTTTTATTATCTATGGAAATCCATATTTTTTTTACAGGGTTTTTAATGTCATAATTAACTTGCTTTTCATCATCCATATTGAGAATTGCAACCCCATTTGAAGGTAATGATTCAATTAGTTCAAATTTACCTTTTTGAATATTTTCTTCACTACCAAAACTTTCTAGATGTGCGGTTCCAATCTTTGTAAGAATTCCATATTGGGGATGTACTAAATCGCACAATTCTTGAATTTCTCCAACTTTGTATGCTCCCATTTCAGCTATCAAAATATCATCAAATTTATCTAAATGATTATTAATTGTCATGATAAGTCCATATGGCGTATTCAAATTTTTAGGTGTCGGTAATGCATTAAATTTAATATTTAGAATATCCGATAAAATATTTTTACTACTTGTTTTTCCATAACTACCTGTAATTCCAATTACTTTTAAATTAGGATTACTATTAAGTTTTTTTACAGCCTTTCTTTTAAAAGAATGATATACATATCTTTCAACTGGATGATTTATGATATTTGCAATATAAATAACATAATAAGTAAGATATACAATAAATCCTAAAATAATATAGTAATATTTTAAATAGATTAAATCAAAACCAATAAACATTATAACTATTGGAATTAGTAATAATATACATATTGTAACTATTAATCTATAAATTCTTTTAGTATAAACTAAAGGTTTTTTTTCATGTTTCTTTTCTTCTTTATTATCAACATTATATTTAATAATACAAACAACTAGAAAAATATCAAAAATTATAGTATTTATTATGTAATTATTTGAAAAAATTAAAAATATAAATGAAATTAAAATTAAAGTATCAATATTCAAAAAGAGTTTGTTAAAATTTTTGTTTATCCATTTTATATATCTACTTTCGGTATTATATAAATTTTGTTGTAACATATGTAAACTTTTTTTTGCTTTTATTGAAAATAAAATACCCCAAAGAATTAAAGTAATAATAAAATGTATCATGTTATCCTCCTATACAAAATTTCTAATAATATTTATAGTTTTATTTAAATCTTCTAAGTATGCATAATGAGTACAACCAGGATAAACTATAATGGCACAGTCTTCAATGTATTTTTCATATAATTCAATTTCTTCCAAAGGTACTGCTTCATCTACTTCTCCAGCAATTACAATTGTAGATGCATTTATATTTCTAACATAGTCCGTCAAATCTTCATTTACGGTATTAACCAATATTTTTCTCATTGTTTCACTTGCGTTGCGATAATCAGTAGACCCCATATGTTTTTTAGCAAATCCTTCAAGTTTGTTTAAACCAGGAACTTTTTTAAGACTTTTTAAAACTTTTACTTTCATACCTTGATTTTGTATTCTTTTAATAAACGGACTACTAAGTAAAACTAATTTTTTGCTCCTTTTTTCACTTGCATAAATTATTCCAATTCTTCCACCAAAAGAATGACCAACTATAGTAGGATTTTTTACCTTAAGTTCTGTAAGTAGTTCATCTATGTATTGGTAATAATCAAAAAGTGATACTTCAAAAGGAGGTTCACTACTTTCTCCAAATCCTGGTAAATCTATTATTGTAATGTGATATTTATCTTTTAACCCTTGACCTATTGGATCCATCATTTGTATATTCTGCCCCCAACCATGTAATAAGACTATTTCTTCACCATCTTTATTACCATATTGTATGTAATTTATATCACAATCTTTTATATGTTTCTTCATTATATCACCATTATTATTATACATTTATTCTAATTAAAATACAATAAAAGTGTTGAAATTGCCACTTTTATTGTTGTAATACTTCTATAGTAATAATATTAGAAATAATTTTATCATTCCCCTTACTATAAGCTTTAATATTAGTTGTACCGTTTTTTATTCCTGTAACTGTACCATCATTTGTAATTGTCACTATATTAGGGTTACTAATAACCCATTCTATTTCTTCATTTTGGAGATTTTTTGGAGTTATCCATGTAACAATTTTAAAACTATCACCTACTTTTATGTAAGCTTTTTCATTTTGATCTGTCTTAATTTCTAATTTATATACATCATTCATTGGTATTTCTAAAGTTATGTCAGAGATATTTTCATTTTCTTCCTTAGAAGTATTATTTTTTCTTGAACAACTACATCCTGTAATAGCTAATATTATAAAACTTATACACACTATTTTTTTAAACTTTTCCATAAAATCACCTATTTATATTCGGAATAATAATCAGATATAGCTTGTGCCATTGCATTACTAATTTGCTCAAAATTATTTACTATCCAATTTAGATCAGAATCTTGATCATGAAAAGCTATTTCAACTAAAACCCCATTATTTACATTTGCTGGATTAGTCTCGGCTAAACTTTTATTGTTTCTAATTCCTCTACCTTTCGATGGATCAGGATATACACTTAAGACAGCATTATATATTCTATCTGCAAGCTCATATGCAGTCTGTGTTCCATTAGGGTGAACCCAAACCTCAGGTCCAATACCACCACCAGCATTTGAATGAATCGCAAAGTGAAAATCAACTTCATGTGATCTTGAATCTGCAATACTTTCATTAACACTCATAGTTGGTTGATTTCTAAATACTACTATTCCCTTAGATTCTAAAGTGGGTCCTAAATAATCAGCTATTATATTCATAATTTCAGATTCGTTTGTATAGCCATATCCAGGCAAAATAGAATTACTTCTTTGAGTAGATGGACTTAAGTATACTTTTACATTTGTTGGAATAATATATACTTTTCTATTATCACATTCATTATATAAATAATAACTATCGGTCTTATTTACCATACTACAAGTTACATTTTCTTTTTCTAGTATATTATAGGTATCTACTGTTGCACGTTTCTCATTTCCATAGTAAGTAACATCATAATATAAAACTTCACTGAATAATCTTATTGGAACATATTTTTCTCCATCAATAACTAACAATGTTGCCTCTCTTTCGTTGTTATTTGCATCTGGATTTGAAGATGAAATTCTTTCGTTATTTGCAATTGTATATGTTATTCCTTCGACTACTTGTACTATCTCGGTATATATTTTATCTGTAAAGAAATAAATTCTATATTCAATATAATTATTTGGATTAAACTCATGTATTCTTATTGATATTCTGTTATTGTCTTTATTATAATCACAGTTAGTATATATATTATTAGTAATATCACATATTTCATCCATTTTCATATACATTCTATAAACTGTTTTTCCACCATTACCATTTTCATCGACATCAATTTTATCTAAAACAAATAAATTATCAATTGTTCTAGGTTCGACATTTTTAAAGTTAAAAGTAACACTAAAATTTTTATCACTTATTAATGCATTACCATAATTACTTTCTTTAATTTCTTCAGCCATAACTGGAAGTTTAAAAATTAAAAAAGATATAAATATTAAAAATAATATGTTTAATTTTTTCATAATTACTCACATGATATGTTTCAAATATATCATGTTTACCTCCTTTTACCTTATAAATTTCCAATACAACATTTCCATTCCCCATCTATTTTTTTACAATCATCCCTATTTTTACATGTTTCGTCAGTACAATTAATGTCTCTTTTAAATGATTGATTGCTAGGACATTCTAAAGGCTCTAATTCTTTAGCTTTTTTTGAACAATAACTAGGATTTGATATACAATCTATACATGCATTAGAGACATCTTGATTTATTTCCCACATTGCAAATTTTATAATCATAGGTACAAAGAATATTAAAGCACTAAATATTAATTTTTTAATAAGTTTTCTTATATATTTTGATGTATCCCCTGCATTTATTATTGCCTTAATTAATTCGAAAGATCCTATTAAAATTAATATAATTGGTATTATAATTTGAATAATACTTATAGAATATCCTATAAAACTGAACAACTTGAAACTTGTTAAACTATTACAAAAATTGTCGCTTGATAAATAATACATCTATATCAGCCCCTCGTATTTTACATAATATAATTATATCATTATTTTTGATATCTTTATAGTTAATAAATAAAAAAAGTGAATATTATTCACTAATCACATCATCAATAATATATTTAGCACATAAAATACCAGCTACATTGGGAACAAAAGACATCGAACCTAAAACTTTTGTGTTTTCAAAATTATCTATAACTTTTTCTTTAGAAGATACTACAAAAATTTTATCTTTAATTTCTTCATCTTTTACCCATTTTCTTATTATCTTAGCAAGTTTGTCATAACTAGTTTTTCTAATATCAACTACTTCTAATTTAGTAGGATCTAATTTTTTAGCTGTTCCCATACAAGATATAAATTTTATTTTATTATCTAAACATTTTTTAATTATTAATTTTTTAGTATCTACGGTATCACATGCATCTATTACATAATCAATTTTGTTTTCAAATAAATTATCAATATTATTTTTATCTATAAACTTATTAATAATTACAACATTACAATTTGGATTAATATCTTTAATTCTATTAAAAAACATATCTGTTTTATTTTCATTAATTGTGGAATGTAACGCTATTATTTGTCTATTAATATTAGTTATATCAACCTTATCAAAATCTACAATTATAACGTTTTCAATTCCATTTCGTACAAGAGTTTCTAATGCATATCCGCCTACTCCACCAAGACCAATAATCATTACAGTTTTGGATTTTATAAGCGATAATTTATCTTTACCAATTAAAGTTTCAATCCTTGAAAATTCATTCATAATATCACCATTTAAACATAATAAAACCCAGAAGTGCGCTATCATGAGATTAAAAACCTGCACTTGTACAGGTGGGCATCACATGATAGATTTTAGGATCCTTGATTTTACAAGTCTTCTACACCACCTACCAATTAGATTCCCTTATAAACTCAATTAGTCGGTTTTAATTAATGACACACGCATCTTCTAGGTATTTATATTATAACACATATATTTATATATTAGTATATTTTTATATAAAAATTTAAACTTTTAAACTAATATTTTTTACAAAACACTTATTTCCCTTTATTTCATCAATTTTTACTTTAATTAATTTATTTATTAAATCTTCATCACTTTCAATCATTACCTCTAAGTAATTTGATGTATGTCCAACATACATATTATCAATTTTGCGTTCTACTAAAACTTCGACTTCTTTATTTAAAAATTTATTATAATACTTTTCCTCTAAGAAATTTGATAAATTAATTAATTCTTTAACTCTATATTTTTTCTCTTTATCATCTACCTGATTTTCCATTGAAGCAGCTTTAGTACCTTCACGTTTTGAATATGGGAACACATGTATTTTAGAAAAATTAATTTTTTTAATAAATTCTAAAGTGTTATTAAAGTCTTCTAAAGTTTCATTTGGAAATCCTACAATAACATCCGTAGTAATTGAAATATTTGGACGTATTTTTCTAATTTGTTCTATTTTGTTATAAAAATATTCTGTATTATATTTACGATTCATTAATTTTAAAATCTTATCATTCCCACTTTGTAAAGGTATATGCATATGATCTACAATTAAAGAATTATTTTCTAATTCCCCTAAAAATTCATCGGTAAGTTCAGTAATTTCAATAGATGATATTCTAATACGTTTTAAACCGTTTATTTTTCTTAGTTCCTTTAATAAAGTAGTTAAATTATATCCTAAATCTTTACCATAGTTACCTGTATGGATACCTGTAAGAACAATTTCTTTATGACCGTTTTTTACTAACTTTTTTACTTCATCAATAACTTTTTCTATTTTTTTACTTCTTACATTTCCTCTAACATATGGAATTATACAATATGAACAAAAGTTATTACATCCATCTTGAATTTTTACAAAAGCCCTAGTATGAGTTTCAAACTTTTCAATTTCCATATCTTCAAATTCTTGATTTTTTAAATCATAAATTTTACTTATAAATTTTCTTTGTTTTAAATATTCTTCTAAAATATTTACAATTTTACTTTTATCCTTATTTCCAAGTATTATATCCACTGATGATTTATTACTAATGTCGCCTTTCTTATATTGAGTAAAACATCCACATACAATAATTATTGCGTTAGGATTATTTCTTCTAGTGTGATTTATTATTTTTTTACTTTTATTATCAGAGGTATTAGTAACAGTACATGTATTTATGATATAAATGTCTGCATTATCATTGTAATCAACTTTTTTATACCCCCTAGAATTAAATAAGTGAGTTATAAACTCACTTTCATAGGCATTAACTTTACAACCTAAAGTATATACAGCAAAAGTCATTAATCTAAACTGTCCCTTAATTCTTTTAAAGCTTTTAAAAATTCATCACTAGAATAAAGGTTAGTATCAACATTCTTAATATTTAACATTTCTTTAATATCATCTTGTTTAAAAAGTGTCGTAGTAGTTTCTTTTGGAGCGGGTGTATCACTTAAATCACTAAAATCTAAGATTTCAGTATCATAATCAAAGTCTTCTTTGATTTCTTCTTTTTTAGGTTCTAATTCTACAGTTTGAACATTAACTTTGTTTGCGATAGCATTTTGTTTTACTTTATTTAAAAGTTCTGTATAGCTTATGATTGCTTTTTCTTCTTGTTCTACTTCATATTCTGTAAGGTCTATATTACTACTTTCAATATCTTCTTCAATTTGTTTAGCTGCATTTGCAATATCAAATTTTTCATTATTATCTTTTTTTTCTTCATAAGTTACACTTGGTATTGATGATGGACTTTCTTTTTCGATTTCAATCTTTTTAGCAACCTCATTAACTTTATCAATATCTACATTATCGACAAATACACTTTTAGAATTGGTGTCTTCTTTTTTTAAATCATCAAAAAAATCCATATCTATATTAGTTTCTTTTTCCTCTTTATTTTTAATACATAAATAAATAATTAAGCCTATTAAAACAAAAAACATTATTATTAAAATTATAAATAAAGATTTACCTAATACAGATAAATTATTAAAAATATCAATCATTTTTGATCACTCCATATATTCATATTTAACCATACTACACAAAGTTATTGGTGCGGTCTCACATCTAAGTATACTTTTTCCAAGACTTGCTCTAATAAAATTGTTATTTACTAAATATATTTCTTCGTTTTCACTTATCCCACCTTCGGGACCTACTACAACAATAATTTTATCACATTTCTTATTATTTTGTAATACTTTCTTAATATTTGTTACATTTTGGTTTACACTACATACTATTTTTAAATCATAATTCAAACTAACTAATTTTTGAAGATTCATATTATTATTAACTGTAGGAATCATATTTCGTTTAGCTTGTTCTGAAGCCTCTTTACATATAGTTTGCCACCTATCTATTTTTTTATCTATTTTCGATGGATTTATTTTAACTACACATCTTTCTAATTCTAAAGGAATAAACTCAGTCGCACCCAATTCTGTACATTTTTGTAAAATTAAATCAATTTTATCTTCTTTAGTAAGAGGAAAAGCTATTGTAAGGTTAATTGGAAGTTCATTATTATCTTTTTTTTCTTCTGTTATCGATATATCTATATTATTATCATATATAGAATCAATGTTACAAATATATAATTTTTTATCATATATAACTTCTATTTTATCGTT
Source organism: uncultured Bacilli bacterium (assembly GCA_944372025.1). Lineage (GTDB taxonomy): Bacteria > Bacillota_I > Bacilli_A > RF39 > UBA660 > JAFSEX01. Next base: position 12,162 of record CALVYE010000001.1, read on the forward strand.
TTTATTCATACGCATTACATTTTTTATATGATGTAAATCTTTTTTATTTAAAATTAGTTTATTATTTTCTTTTTTACAAGCAAAATATCTTTGCACTAAAACATCACCTAAATATATAATACTAAAATGTATATAAAAAATAAAGCAATCTTACAATTTTGCTTTATTTTTCTTTTTCAAAATCACAATTTACACATTTTATTTTCTTGCCCTTTTCAACTAAAATACCATTACACTGAGGGCAGTAATGTCCTGTTGGTTTATCCCATAACGCATAATTACATTTTGGATAATTATTACACCCATAGAAGATTTTACCTTTTCTTGTTTTCTTTTCTACAATTTTACCTTCGCATATTGGACAGTCTATAAATTCCTTAATTTCTTTAGGTTCTTGTTTAATATATTTACAATTAGGATAATTACTACATGCTGTAAACTCTCCATATTTACCTTTTCTTATAACTAACGGACTTCCACATTCGGGACAATTTTCACCCGTTTCTTTTGGAGCTTTCTTTTCCATTTTGTCAAAAGCATCTTCTACTAAGGGTTCAAACTCATCATAAAAATCTTGAATTAATTTATACCAAACTAAATCTCCATCTGCAATTTTATCAAGACCATCTTCCATATTAGCCGTATATTTTACATTTATAATATTTGAGAAGAACTCTTGAAGTTTATCGGTTATTTCAAATCCTATTTCTGTAGGAATAAATTTTTTATCTACGACATCAACATAGTTTCTGCTAACTAAAGTCTCAACAATTTTAGCATATGTACTTGGTCTACCTATACCTAATTCTTCCATTTCTTTAATTAATTTAGCTTCAGTATATCTTGCAGGTGGTTTAGTATGATGTTCACTTTTTTCTATACTTTCAGCAACTATTACTTTTGTATGATACTTATCGAAAGGTGGTAAAATTTTATCTTCATTTGATTCATATTCTTGATATACTTTCAAATATCCATCATAGATTAATACTTGACCTGTTGCTTTAAATTTATAATCATTATTATCTAAAATAACAGTCGTTTGTTCCACTTTAGCATCTTTCATCAAAGAAGCTAAAGCACGATAATATATTAATCTATATAGCTTATACTCATCAGGTGTTAAAAATTCTTTAACACTATCTGGAGTACGATATATACTTGTAGGTCTTATAGCTTCATGTGCATCTTGAACATTTTCTTTCTTCTTACTTTGCTTAGGATAACCTATATAGTCTTTACCATAGTTTTCTTCTATGTAGTGAAATGTACTATTAACAAATTCATCTGCAAGTCTTATAGAATCAGTTCTCATGTAGGTAATTAGCCCAACAGTCTCATTAGAAAGATCTACACCTTCATATAATTTTTGAGCGATACGCATAGTTTTACTCGCACCAAAATTTAACTTAGAGCTTGCTTCTTGTTGCATACTACTTGTAATGAAAGGAGCTTTAGATTTTCTATTTTTCTTTTTAGTATCGATAGATTCAAGATTGAATGCTTTAGAAAGTTTAGATAATACTTCATCTGCCTCTTCTAAAGTTTTCAATTCAATATCTTGGTCTTTATACTTTTCTAATTTAGCTTCAAAATCTTTAAAGAAAGCATCTATTTCATAGTAATCTTCAACTACAAAGTTTTCTATTTCACGTTCTTTATCTACGATTAATTTTAATGCGACACTTTGGACTCTGCCCGCACTTTTACCACCTGTTTTAGATTGCATTAATTTACTTAGTCTAAAGCCTATAATTCTATCTAAAATTCTTCTAGCTTCTTGGCTGTTAACCATTTTCATATCTATTTTACGAGTATGTTTAAAAGCATCTAGAACTGCATTTTTGGTAATTTCATTAAATACTACTCTATCATAATCACTATCTTTTAGGCCTAGTGCATCATATAAATGCCAACTTATTGCTTCTCCTTCACGGTCGGGGTCGCTTGCTAAATATACTTTATCACTATTTTTTACATCTTTTTTTAATTCTGTAATTACTTTACCTTTGCCTGGTATATTTATATAGTTGGGTTTAAAATGATTTTCGATATCTACACCTAATCCGAACTTTCCTGTGGTTGCTAAATCTCTTATATGCCCCTTACTAGAAACAACTTTATAGTCATTGCCCAAATATTTTTCTATTGTTTTACTTTTACTAGGTGATTCCACAATAACTAAATTTTTACTCACTATGCACCAGTCCTCTCTTTTCTTATTTAATTATATACAGTTTTTTTTATGATTTGTCAACTGTTTTTAAATTTAATTAATATTGTATGTATACTATAATATTCGAAAAATTAGTAAAATAAGTCTACAAAAAAAGAAGTCAATTATTCGACTTCTTCACATTCTGCACCTAATCCTTCATACATGCTTTGTAGTTTTTCTTTTAAAATTTTATTATCATCATTTAATAAATTTGACATTGTAGGATCATCTTCTGCCAATTTTTCTAAATTTAATTTTTCATAATCTATAGAAACATCACCTACTACATTATCTGTACCTCTAGTTATATCATATTCATATCCACCATACGCTTCTTGCATTTTTGAATAAGTGTCGGTTAAAGTAGTTGCAAATTGATCTATTATACTTGAATCATCAGATGTTACTTTTTCAGCAGATTTAACAGAGTTTACAATATCACCTTTATAATGAATTTCATAAGTAGATTCTAATTTATAATTATTTATTACATCATTTTTTGATAAAGTACACTTTGTAACTTTTGCTTCAGCTTCTTTTCCACATCCTACTAAGATAAGCATCATTGCTACACATAAAACCCCAAATATTTTCTTTTTCATTTATTCTCACACTCCTCTACATTGATAATATCATTTTAATATATTATAGTCAATCATATTTTTATAATTTGAAAATATGTATAAATTTTCAAAAAAAAGATATCATTTAAGATATCTAATAATTATATATTCCATGTATTTTTTGTCTTTCAGTTTCCGTAAGATTATCTAATTCCCATTCGTCATCAACTTTAGTTAAAGTAAGTTCTAAAGTATATTTTACTCTATCTTTAGCTTCTTCCATTTTATCTAATTTATAATCAGTATATTTTTCTTTTGAATATTTTCCATCATCACCAAGAAATTCATCTTCATGACTATTTAAATAATCTTCAGATTCTTTGATTGCACGTGTAAGATCTCTAACTTCAATTTCTGTTTCAACTGTAGCATTTTCTCCATCAATTTTTTCATTTTTAATAGTATAAGTTAAATCTTGATATTGCTCCTTTAAAAGATTTCTATATCTTTCTTTTTGTTTATCTGATAAATCTTCTTCACTATCTACTACTTTGTTTAAATCATCTAAAACATCATCGTCTAACATTTGATATTTACCCATTAATTCTTCTACTTTCTTGGTTGGAGAATTTCCTACTTGATCACATCCTGTTGTAAATAATAACATAATAGTCAATATACTAAATATAACTTTTTTCATATTATTCCTCCTCATTACTAATATGAGGTAAATATGTTAATTTTATACATTTTTTACTTAGTCATAAATTCCTTTTAACATGTTAGATACAGCTGCATAAATGTATGATATTTTATACCAGGTAGCATAATTAACTATACCCGTAACAGGTAAATTAAATACACTTTGAAATTTTTTGACTGCAGTAGTAGTATCTGGTCCAAAAACTCCATTTGCATCACTTATTAAAGGAATGGCAGGATAACTTCCTCTTATTTTATTAAGCTCATTTTGTAAAAGTTGTACTTCCTCTCCACAAGCTCCTTCTTTTAAATTATAACCTGGAAACGATGTTGGAAGATCTGAAACTAACTCTGCAGTTGCAAGATTTATACTATTTCCATAATAATATCTTAATATTTGTATCGCACTATATCCTTGATCTCCCAAAGATTTTGATCCCCATTGACTTAACCAACCTTCTCTTACTACTTTTATACCATCACTGTATTGTGCTAAAAAGGGATAAGGTCTATCAGGAAAAGTTAAATATTCTGTAAATATTTCATCTACAACATTTGATATTGTATCAAAAATAGTTCTATTATGAGTATATTTTTGATCGTAAGTAGTTGTAGATGTAATTGTAAAGTTGTAACCTTTAGATGGATACCATTCGGTAAAAATTCTATTTAAAGTAAAGGAAACTATCGCATGAACATTAGCCTTTAAAGTTTCTCTAGGCCAACTTGGATAAATTTCTGATGAAGCTACATTTTTTATATAATCTGGAAAAGATACATAATAATTAGCAGCCGATGTATTACTTGGTACTCCATCATGAACTATGATATATTCAGGAATAATAACTCTAGGTAATACTTTTGCCATAATATTAACGTTGTTAGGATTTTCTATATTTTTTGCTGGATCATTTGCCCATAAAGCAGGTGCTGAAATAACTGTTAAATTTTCGCCATTATTTTCGTTTGGTGGAATTAAAAAGACATCTTGATAGGAAACAATATCAGAAAAAATTTGTACTCCGCTAACTACACTTGGTTCTAGACCTTCTTTTGTAACAGTTACAGTATATTCACTGAAAGGTCTAATTACATCTTGAGGTTCTAAAGAATATTCTATATCGGGTGCTGCTAGTTCTATTTCGTTAGTTTTTCCTGATTCATCAGTAACAACATTTATATTTGTATTTTCTCCAACTATATTGACATTCGCACCACTTATAGGTTGTGCAATATTATCTACATATACACTAACAATTAAACGTCCAATTGCCATAAAATTCAAATCCTTTCTTTTATACACTTAAATATATGTTTTTAAAAGAAAAAATATAAAATAAAATGAAACATATGAATTTTAAATAATATAATAGTTAGTGATAAGATATGGAGGTAATTATGGAATTTGAATTTTTTTATGAGGAAGATGAATATAGACAAGAGTTAAATCCAACACTCGAAGAAGGCTCATCAGGAGATTATGTAATAATCTTACAAGAAAAATTAAAAATTTTAGACTATTATCTTGCCAGTATAACAGGTAATTTTGATGCTTATACAAAAGAAGCGGTTATGAATTTTCAAGAAGATAATGATTTATTTCCAGATGGAACTGTAAATAATGAAACTTGGCAAGCTTTATATGAATTAACAGATTATCCTGAAATAATTTCAAACGAAAAACAATCGAGACCTACTTTGAGACTTGGAAGTACAGGTCCTTATGTTATAGAACTACAAAATATTTTAAAAAATTTACTTTATTATAGTGGACCTATTAATGGTAATTTTGATACAGCAACACAAACTGCGGTAAAAAAATTTCAAACAAATAATAAACTTACTGCAGACGGTATCGTAGGTAGAAATACTTGGAGTGCGCTTGTATCTTTGTATTCTCCCCTTGCTATTTGTAATGAAGAAAATACAGATGATAACATTTATATCGTTCAAAGTGGAGATACTTTATATTCGATTGCTAGAAGATTCGATACTACAGTTAATGATATTAAAAGACTAAATAATCTTACAAGTGATATTATATCAATTGGCCAACAATTAATTATTCCCACAGCAGGTAGTGGTTCAGGTAATCAAATATATACTGTACAAAGTGGAGATACTTTATATTCGATTGCTAGAAGATTCGATACTACAGTTGATGATATTAAAAGACTAAACAATCTTACAAGTGATATTATATCAATTGGCCAACAATTAATTATTCCGACTTAATATTAAAAAACTGCTTATTTTCCAAAATAAACAGTTTTTTTATTTATCTAAGTTTAATATGTACTTCCCTTAATTGTGTTTCACTTATTTCACTTGGAGAGCCCATCATCAAATCTTGTGCACTTGCATTCATTGGGAAAGCAATAACATTTCTTATATTATCTTCGTCTTTTAAAAGCATCAACATTCTATCAATTCCAATGGCCATACCTGCATGAGGTGGTGCAGCAAAATGGAATGCATTATATAATGAAGCAAACTTAGTTTTTAATTCGTTTTCATCATATCCAGCCACTTCAAAAGCTTTTTTCATAATCTCTACATCATGGTTACGTACTGCTCCACTTACTAATTCTACTCCATTACATACAACATCGTATTGATATGCCAAAATATCTTCAGGTTTTTTATTACTTAAATCATCTAAACCACCTTGAGGCATTGAAAATGGATTATGAGTAAACTCATATTTTTCTAATTCATCATCCCATTCATACATTGGAAAATCTACAATAAAACATAATTCAAAACTATCTTTATCTATAAGTTCTAGCTTTCTTCCTAATTCATCACGAATCATACCCGCAAATTTACAAGCTACTTTTTCTTTTTTATCTGCGATAAAGAAAAGTACACTACCTTTTTTTAATGAAGCTTTATTAATTAAATTTTGTCTTTCTTCATCAGTTAAAAATTTATCGATAGGACCTTTGAAAGTCATATCATCATTAACAGATATATATCCTATTCCAGGCATTCCTATACTACTTGCATAATCTACTAATTCATTGAACCAAGAATTTGATTTTTGAGCTAAATCATGAACAGTTATACCTCTTACAGTTGAATCTTTAAAAGGTTTAAAAGTAGTATTTTCAAATTCTTTAGTTAAGTCTATAATTTCTAAAGGATTTCTTAAATCGGGTTTATCAGTGCCATACTTTAACATAGCTTTAGCATATGGAATCCTTTTAAAGTTATCACTAACTTTTTTATTGCTGAACTTTTTAAAAATTTCTTTTAAAACTTTTTCTAAAACTTCATATACATCTTCTGCTGTTGCAAAACTCATTTCCATATCTAATTGATAAAATTCTCCTGCTGTTCTATCAGCTCTTGCATCTTCATCTCTAAAACAAGGTGCGATTTGATAATATTTATCGAATCCTGATACCATTAATAATTGTTTAAAAATTTGAGGAGCTTGAGGTAAAGCATAAAATTTACCTGGATATTTTCTTGATGGTACAACAAAATCACGTGCTCCCTCAGGACTTGATGCGGTAAGTATTGGAGTTTGAATTTCCATAAATCCTAAATCTTCCATTAAATTTCTCGCATATTTTATTACATTACTTCTAAAAATAATATTTTCATGCATTGTTTCGCGACGTAAATCTAAGTAACGATATTTTAATCTTAAGTCTTCTTTAACTTCTTTATCTGGATAAATTTCAAAAGGAAGACTTTGTAGAGGTTTAGATAAAACATCTATTTTTGAAGCTACAAGCTCAATTTTACCTGTTTTAATTTTATCGTTTATTGTGTCATCGCTTCTTTTACGAATTATACCTTCTACACTAAGAGTTGACTCTTTACTAATATGTTCTGCTAAAGTCATTAATTCTTTATTATGCTCATCAATAACTACTTGCATCATTCCATAATGATCTGCAACATCCAAAAATAATATTCCGCCGTGGTCTCTATAGTTTCTTAAGAAAACAGCAATAATTACATTTTTACCAATATCATTTTCAGATAATTCACCACAAGTATATGTTCTATATTTATTCATTAAAATTCCTCCTCTTAAGATTTATCTTTTAGCTTCATTAGTTCTTCTTTAATTAAATCCATTGCAGCTTTAGGATTTGCTTTACCACGAGTTTTCTTCATTATTTGACCTACAAAGAAATCGACAGTTCTTCCTTTTTTTGGATCATAACTTAACGCAAGTTCCATATTTTCATTTATAACTTCTTTTATTACTGAAAGAATTTCATCTGTATTAGTTATTTGTTCCATATTATTTTCTTTAATTACTACACTAGGTTTTTTATTTTCATCTATACATTTATAAAATACATCTTTAGCTTGTTTAGATGAAATAGTTCCTTTATTTATGTAAGTAATAAGTTCTACTAAATCATCGGTAGTAAATGTACAATCATTGATACTTATTTCCTCTTTATTTACATGACCTAATATACGTGTATTAATCCAGTTAGCTGCCATTTTAGGATCGATACCTTTACTTATTACTTCTTCAAAATATAAAGCTGTTTCTATATTTTTAGTCAAAATTGAAGCATCGTATAGTGATAATTCGTAGTCTTTCATATATTTTTGAATTCTATCAAATTGTAACATAGGTAGCTTTTCTCTTAATTCATTTATTAATTTATCTGTAATTTTATATGGTGGAATGTTTGGTTCTACGTAATATTTATAATCTACACCTTCTACTTTTTCACGCATTCTATATGTTTTACATGTAGTATCATCATATCTACGTGTTTCCATTATAATAGTTCCACCCTCATCTAATATTTCGCTTTGTCTTTTTATTTCATAAAGAATAGCGTCTTTAACATTACTAAATGAATTTATATTTTTCATTTCAACTTTAGTTCCAAGTTTTTCAGAGTTTTTAGGCGCAAGTGAAATATTGACATCACATCTCATTTGTCCTCTATCTGTTCTCGCTTCACTTATACCCGTATAAAGAAATATTCTTCTTAAGGAATCTAGAAAAGCCAAAGCTTCATCCGCACTATGAATACATGGTTCTGTTACTGTTTCAAGTAATGGTATTCCACTTCTATTATAATCAATTAGTGAATAAGTTTCATAATGGTCTAAACTAGCAGTATCTTCTTCTAGATGGATATCGTGTATATCTATTTTTTTAACTTCATCATTTACATAAACATTTATATAACCATTTACACCTACAGGTTCAGTAGCTTGAGTTATTTGATAACCTTTTGGTAAGTCTGGATAATAATAGTTTTTTCTATCAAAGTACATGTAATTTGGCAATTTACAGTTAAGCGCCATAGCCATCATAATAGATTTTTTTACTGCTTCCATATTTGCGATTGGAAGTATTCCTGGGAATCCCATATCTACTTCGCTAATATTTTCATTTGGAGTTTCGTTGTAATTATTAGGTGATGGTGAAAACATTTTAGTATTGGTTTTAACTTCGCAGTGAACTTCAAGTCCTATTGTAACTTCATATTTATCGTTCATCATTTACACCTCCCGCAATTTGATTTTTATAGTTCATAGTAGATTCAAGCGCATAAGCTATGTTTAAAACATCTAAATCTTTTTTTACTCCACTAGTAATAGAAAGTCCAATTGGCATATTTTTAACAAATCCGCAAGGTATAGTTATACTTGGAAATCCTCCAAAATTACCTATAGCCATATGATTTTCTAATAGTAAGTATCTATCGGATAATTTATCGATAGTTTCGGATCTAAAAGTAGGTGCGATACTTCCACTTGCAGGTAAAATCATCCCATCATATTCTTTAAATAGTTCGGTCATTTTTTCAACTATTATTCTTCTAATTCTTCCTGCATTTAAAAATAATTTTTCTTGGTTTTCTTTTTGTAATATATAGCTACCTAATACAAATCTTCTTTTTATAAGTTCAGAGAAACCTTCGGTTCTGGAATTAAACATAACTTCATCTATGCTTTTTCCTTTACTTCTTGGTCCAAAAGGTATTCCTGTGAGATTTGAATTATTACTTGTAGCTTCCGCACATGAAATTGTTATGTATGTAGGAAAAATAGCCTTTAAAATTTCTTTATCGAAATCCACTTCTTCTACTTCCATACCAAGATTTTTGCATTTGTCAATTATTTCATCAAAATTATTTAGAATTTCATCTAACTCTTCATCCATACTATCTTTATAATTATCTCTATTTACAATTTCTTTTAGATAAAATAATTTTTTACCTTTGACATTTCCATCAAGATGTTCACTAAATTTAATATTATCATCGGGTAATGATGTCATATCTTTTTCATCTTTACCTTTAATTGCATCGATAACATATGCAACATCACTAACATTTCTCGTAAAACAACCGACATGATCTAAACTTGAAGCAAAAGCAAATAAACCAAATCTACTTACTAATCCATATGTTGGCTTATATCCTACAATTCCACCATATGCGGCAGGCTTTCTAATAGAATCCCCTGTATCACTTCCTATACTAAAAGGTACTATACCTGCTGCTACTGAAGATGCAGAACCTGCACTAGAACCACCAATTAAACGACTTTTATCCCATGGGTTTTTTACAGGTCCTGTATGTCCTGTTGTTCCTGTACCTCCCATTGCAAGTTCATCAAGTACAGTTTTCCCAATTAAAATCGCTCCTTTTGAATATAGTTTATTTACTGAAGTAGCATTAAAAAATGGCACATAATCTTTTAAAATATTTGATGAAGCTGTAGATAAAATTCCTTTTGTAGAAAAATTATCTTTTAAAGCGTATGGAATACCTTTTAAAGGGTTATCTTCAACACTATCTAAATTTTCTAATTGATTTAAGGCATTCTTTTCTGTAAGTGTTACAAAAGAATTTATATCTTTTTGATATTTATGAGCTCTTTCAAAGCTTTCTTTCGCTAAAGATGTAGGAGTTACTTTTCCTTCATCTATAGCTTTTTTCATTTCACTAATACTTAAATCTAAATAACTCACTTAATCCACCACCTTTGGAACTTTTACTTCTCTACCTTTTATATCTTTAGCATTACTAAGTGCATCTAAATATGAAACCGTACGAGTGTCTTCATCATTTCTATATTCCACATCATCAAGTTCAAAAGGGAAAGTCATAGGTTTCACACCCTTTATTTCTTCGATTTCGCCAATTAAATCCATTTGTTTTAAAATAACATCGAATTCTTTAGCTAAAGTCTCATATTCATCATCATTCATATCAAACATTAATTTATTAGCATAACTCTTCAATAATTCTTTTGAAATCATTTTTATCATCCTTTCTTAATTACTAAAATTCACAATTACCTGGAGTTCTTGGAAATGGAATTACATCACGTATATTTTCTACTCCTGTTAAATACATAAGTAATCTTTCAAATCCTACACCGAATCCCGAATGATATACTCCACCATATTTTCTTAAATCTAAATACCATTCCATACCGTTTTCTGCTACTCCAAGTTCCTTCATACGTTTTACAAGTAAATCTATTCTCTCTTCTCTTTGACTACCACCCATTAATTCTCCTGAACCAGGTACTAAAAGGTCAACGGCCGCAACAGTTTTATTATCATTGTTAAGTCTCATATAAAAGGCTTTAATATCTTTAGGCCAATCTGTAATAAATACAGGACTTTTAAAATGTTCTTCAGTAAGATATTTTTCGTGTTCTGTAGCAATATCTTCATCATAATTAGGTTCAAATTCAAATTTTTTGTTTGATTTTTTTAAAATATCTATAGCTTCTTTATGTGTAATACGCACAAAATTACTTGTTAAAATCTTATTAAGTCTTTGTTTTAATCCTTTATCTACAAAGTTATTAAAAAATTCTATTTCGCTAGGACATTTTTCTAATACATATTTTACGATAAATTTAAGTAAATCTTCTTCAATATCCATACATCCTTTTAAATCACAGAATGCCATTTCAGGTTCTATCATCCAAAATTCAGATGCATGCGTTTTAGTGTGAGAATTTTCTGCCCTAAATGTTGGTCCAAAAGTATAAATGTTTTTAAACGCCATTGCGAAAGCTTCACCTTGTAATTGACCAGAAACAGTAAGTGAGGTTTGTTTTCCAAAAAAATCTTTTTTGTAATCTATAGTTCCATCAGTATTTCTAGGAAGCTTATCTAAATCTAAAGTTGTTACTTGAAACATTTCTCCCGCACCCTCACAGTCACTTCCTGTAATTAGTGGAGAGTGTAAATAAATATATCCTCTATCTTGAAAATATGTGTGTATTGCCATAGCTGCAACACTTCTTACTCTAAATACAGCTTGAAATAAATTAGTTCTAGGTCTTAAATATGAAATACTTCTTAAAAATTCTTGAGTATGACGTTTAGGTTGTATTGGATAATTTTCAGGAGAATCACCTAATAATTCTATATTATGTGCTTTAAATTCATATGCTTGACCTTTTGCAGGAGAAGAAATTAGTTTACCCTTAACTCTGATTGATGAGCCCACTCTCATTTTAATAATTTCATCAAAGTTAGCTGTATTATCATACACTACTTGTAAAGTTTTAAAGTTAGTACCATCAGAAAAGTCCAAAAAACCAAATTCTTTTTGTTTTCTATGATTTCTAATCCATCCTTCTAAGACAATGTCTTTACCTACAAAATTTTCCATATCTTTATATAAATCATTTAAATTAACCAACATTTTTATCATCCTTTCTTTACAATAAAAAAAGTTAATGAACAAAGGGGTGAATAATCACGGTACCACCCTTTTTTATCATTAACTGATATCTCTTAATTTTAACGGATTCATCCGACTTAAACTACTATTATTTCATCTAAGTAACTAGTAGGTGTTATTCATATTAAGCTTATTATTAGGTTCTCACTATCCCTAACTCACTTTAAACAGTTTTTAATACTACTTCTCCTCATTATCGCCTTTCTTTTTTAATATGTTCTAATTATATTCTTTTATTTATTGGTTGTCAACTTTTAAATATAATTTATATTTGTAATTGAAAATAATTAATCTTCTTCTATTATCTTTTTTACTTCTTTTTTAATATTTTTAGTTATGTCTTTTATATTTTTATGTAATATTGCGCATTCAACAATATCTAATATTGAATAAATTATCAAAAATAGTCCTATAACTTTAGTTATTACTAAAGCACCCGCAAAAGGATTGAATACTAAGATAAGACCCCATACTAAAGTTAATAGACCAATTACTAAAGTTGGTATCCAAGCATGATTTTCATATTTTTTTAAATCGAGTGAATATTGAATTTTTATAACACTATTTACAATAACCCAGAAACCTAAGACAAAAGGAATTATGGTTGCTAAAGCATTGGGGTTTAATATAATAATAATTCCAAATATGATACTTAAAATTCCATAAATTAGGCTGAAATCTATTCCTATTTCTTTATCTCTTTGAAAATATTTTGCAAAGGAAAAAGCACCTAACAATAATATTATAATTCCTAAAGTATATGAAATTGTTGCGATTGTAGTTTCAGGTTTAAAAAATAAAAACATTCCTAGTGCGATAAATACTACTGAAGTTATAATTGAAGTAGTAAAAAATTTATTAAAATTTTTCCTCATTGATTCTAACATATAATCACCTTCCAATTATCATTATACCATATATTTAATTTATTTTTTTATATTTATTTTGCTTAGAAAATTCACATCCACAGTAATCTTGTCTATATAAATTATATTCTCTTGATAATTCTATACTTCTTTTATATCCGTTTTTCTTTTTAAAGTCAGAAAATAAATATTTTACATTATACTTATCTTGTAAAGATTCTCCTATTTCATTTAATTTATTTGAATTTTTATAAGGACTTACTGTTAAAGTTGTACCGAAGTAATCAAATCTTTTTTCTTTAGCAAGCCTTGCTGTTTTTTCAAGTCTTAAATTATAACATTTAAAACATCTATTTCCGCCCTCAATATCACTTTCTAGTCCTTTAGAAATTTCTAAAAATTTATCATTATCGTAACTATCTTCAATATATTCTACTTTATATTTTGTTTTTAAATTTTTAATGAATCTTTTTTGTTCTTCTTTTCGTTTTATATATTCTTCTTCAGGAGATATATTTGGATTATAATAAAAAACCGTTATTTTAAAATAGTTAGATAAATATTCTAATACATAACTACTGCATGGAGCACAACAACTATGAAGTAATAAAGTTTCTCCATTTATATTTTCTAAAATTTTATCTAATACTAATTGATAATTTGTTTTCATAAAATCACCAAAGATATTATATCATTTTCTTAAAAAATATAAAGTTTTTTATCCAAGGAAAACATAAATATAGTACATAATGAAGATTCCCAGCATAATAATGGATTCCCTACGAGTTATTTCTTTTTCACTTCGTGCAAAGAGATATAGTAAATATGAGGATAAAAATACTATTAAAATATCTATAAGACCAAAACCCGTTAAATGTAAATCTCCGTATATTGCTACAGGTAATCCTAAAACAATACATATATTAAAAATATTTGTTCCAATAATATTACCTATTGCGATATCAAATTCCCCTTTTTTCGCACTTGTAACCGTCATAAAAAGCTCAGGAAGACTTGTCCCAATAACAATTGTAGTCATAGTAATTATCTTTTCACTTATACCAAACATTGAAGCAATTTTGGTCGCACTATTTACAATTAAATCACTACTAAAAATAATCATTATAATAGAAACAATTAATAATATAATTGAAATGAAGATATTATATTTTGGAGAATCGACTTCTGTATTACTTCTTTTATTTAAGAATAAATGTACCAAATAAAATACAAATAATGAGAAGACAAGTATTAAAATTATACCATCAGCTTTTGAAAAAACATCATCCGTTTTGGGATTAAAAAGACTATCCAACATTAATACGGAAAAAATTGCAGTTATAATTACCAAAATGGGAAGTTCTTTTTTAATAGTGTTATGTTTAATTTTGATAGGTTTTATAATAGAAGCAATTCCTATTATTAAAAATACATTAACAATGCAACTACCAATAATATTTGAAAACGCTATTGAACCATTTGATGTGGATACACTTTGAATAGATATAGCTATTTCAGGCGCACAAGTACCAAAGGAAACTATAGTAAGGGCGATTAACATTTTAGGTACTTTAAATTTAATTGCTAAAGAACTGGCGGCATCAACTAATAAATCAGAGAAAAATATAATAACTACAAATCCTAATAATAAATATATAAAGTTAGCCATACTTTTATCTCCCTTATATCATAATTATTATATAATAATATTTTGTTTCATTATTTAGTTTGTATCATAATCTTATATTTATGAAAAAGAAGCTATTACTTAGCTTCTTCTAAAAGTCTATTGTATATTCCGGGTTCAACCTCTTCTATATTGTCTATCGAAATTTCTAAAGCTTTTTTGTAATCACCTTTATAAAATAATCTTTCAGCCATTTTAAGACCTTCATCGATATTTTTTTCTCCAACTCTATATCTATTTCCATATACTATTGCCATTTCGGCAAGTCTAGCAGTTTTAACCATTTCATTAGTTGTACTGTAAAGTTTTAACACTAAGTCTCTAGCAGTATCAACTCTAACATTTAGTGTATTTATATTTATAGGTTTCTTTTGAAGCTCAGTGATGACTTCCTTAATTGAATCATTAGCCTCTCCTAATTCTATAAAATAATTATTAGTTATAATTGGAAGCCTATATTCTTTGATTTTATATTTAGCTTCTTTTAGAATTGATTTGATTTCTTTTAATTGGTCACGAGCTCTAAGTTCATCATCTTTCATAGTTCCTAAAGTTTCAAGACAATAATCTAATCTATCTTCAATTTTAGAAGCTTTTATATTTAAAATATCGATTTCTTTATTTAATTTTGAATAAGCAAAAGTCTTATTGTTACTATGCATCATCAAAGTATCATAATCTTTATGAACTAACTCTAAATCTTTATTTATAGTATTTAAAACATCTAATTCTTCTGCTGTTAAATCATAACTAACTTTTAAGTCATCTAGTTGTAAGTATAAGTCACCCATAATTTTTTCAAGTTTTTTAATTTTAGAGATAACTACTTTACATGTATCATCAAAAACTTTTCTACTACGTTTTTCTAAATCGAAATCATTCATAACAGAGTCAAAATATTCAACCATGGTTTTAAGTTCTAAAATACTATCTTCGATATTAAGAATTTTGGCTCTATCGAATATATTAAGAATTTTCTTTTCTATTTCTGCAATATTATATTCAATATTTAAATAGTCTAATTGGAATCCATCGTTTACAAGTTTTTCATACAATTTATTAGTTTCTTCAATTCTAGCAGGTATTAAATTTCTACCCATTAGTACAATTGTTGGAACTTCTTCAATTACAACTGAAATATTTTTTATCATTTCATCTAAAGAATCTACTAATTTTTCAACTTCATCATATTCATTTTCTTCCAAAAGGGTCTCAAAATCTTTAAAACGTTTTTCAATATTTTCCATTTGTAACTCTATAGAATCTGTTATTTCACCATAATCAGGTTTATTTTTATTAAATTTTTGAATAACTTCTCTATATTGTGCTTTTAACTTTGTAATATAATCTCTATTTCTAGCTTCACTAGAAGTTATTAGCTGCATTTCATCTAATAAAAAATCGGCTTTTTTCTTTGATTTAAATATTTCAATTTCAATCGTAGTTATTTTTCTTACGGTAAGTTTATATTGTTTTTTTTCAAGTAAAGAATCTATTTCAAGAATCATATCTGTAATATGAGGGATAGTTTTATCTTTTAAAATATTAATTTCTCTATTCCAGTTATTGTATCTGTCTGTCATTCTTTCATTTTTAACTAAGTTTTGAACTTTAGATAATTCAGTTAAAACAGGTGCATTTACAATCATATTTTTTTCTATTTCTAATTCTTCAATGTGTTTTTTTAATTTGCTTATTTTCTTATTTTTAAGCACAATGAAAATTATACTTAAAAATGTAAGTACTACAACGACAATAGCCCAAATTAATGTAGTTGAATTTACAAATTTTTCCAAACTAACCACCTCTAGCTTTAGTCAATTCTTATTTTACCACATTTTTAGATTTTTTTTTACATTTTTTTATAATTATTATTTAAATATACTCACTATTGTAAATATATTAAATAAAAATAATAAAAGTATAAAAATTATACATTTATTATTTTTAAAAACTAAATATTTAACTATTATTTTATTAAACTTTTTTCTTTTTTATCTTTTAGTTGTCTTATAATTTTTTCCTTACCATTTATTAAATTAGAGATAGATTGTTTCTTATTTAAAGTATTTATATATTTTGCAAGTAATCTAGAACAGTCTACTTGTTTAATCCATTCTTCTTTTTTATATTCATCTTTCATATATGTAAGATTAGTAGTGTAAAGTTTATTAAATATTCCTTTTCTATATGAATCTTCAAACTCTTCGATTCCATTCGTAAAGAGTGAAAATGTGGCAGCTAAATAAACGTTTTTTGCGCCTCTATTTTTAAGTTCTCTAGCAACTTCAAGCATAGAACCACCAGAAGCAATCATATCATCGACTATCATAACATTAAGGCCAGCTACATCCTTACCAAGATATTCATGGGCAACTACAGGATTTTTACCATTTACTAATTTTGATAAATCACGTCTTTTGTAAAACATCCCGACATCGGTTTTTAACATATCTGCAAAATAACGTGCTCTATCCATTGCTCCTGTATCGGGACTAATTATTAACAGTTTTTCAAAATCAATATCCTCATTTTCTATAAAACTACTTAAGATTGTATTTGTGGGATATATATTTTCAAAAGGTAAATATGGAATCGCATTTTGTACATTAGGATCATGAGCATCAAAAGTTATTACTTCTTTTACTCCATATAATTTTAATTCTTGAAGAGCCATCGCACAATCTAATGATTCTCTTCCCTTTCTCCTATGTTGTCTAGATTCATATAAAAGAGGCATCGCTACTGCGATAGATAATGCATGTCCCATAATCGCGCCAATAACTCTCTTTATGTCTTGAAAATGATCATCAGGTGACATATGATTTTCTATACCATGCATCATATATGTACAACTATAATTTCCAATATCCGAAATTATATATACGTCTTTCCCCCTTATAGTTTCTAAAAGCTTCGCTTTTGCTTCTCCATTGCTAAATCTAGATACATCCACAGGAACAATATAATTTTTGTCTTCATTTCTCATCTGATTTAAATGTTTATTTACTTCTTTTCCAAAATCTTTACAATTATCTAATACAATTAAAGCTAAATCATTATTTAAATTCATAATTCCTCCATTTATTCTACATATTTCTTATAAAAATACAATAAAAAGAAGTCAAAGATTTTACTTGACTCCTTTATTTTCTAGATACATATTTACCATCTTTTGTCGATACAATAATTTCTTCTCCTTGTTCGATGAAAAGAGGTACTCTAAGTTGTAGTCCTGTTTCTATTTCGGCATCTTTTTGAGCATTGTTAGATGTGTTACCTTTAACAGCAGGTTCAGTTTTAGTAACAACATAATCAATTTTTTCAGGTAAATTAATTCCTAACATTTCACCTTCATAGAAAACGATATCTACCATTAAATTTTCTTTTAAATATTTTACTTCATCTGCGATTTGTGCTTTATTAAGTTCGATTTGATCGTAAGTATTCATATCCATAAAGTGATATGTATCCCCATCTGCATATAAAAATTGCATATTTTTCTTACTTACCATTGCTTTTTCTACTTTAACACTTGAATTAAATGTAATTTCTATAATCGCACCTGTTCTTAAATTTTTTAATTTGGTTTTAACGAAAGCTGCACCTTTTCCAGGCTTAACATGTTGATAGTCCATAACTTGATACAAATTACCTTCGTAAGTGATTGTCATTCCTGTCTTAAAATCGTTAACA
Source organism: uncultured Bacilli bacterium (assembly GCA_944372025.1). GTDB lineage: Bacteria > Bacillota_I > Bacilli_A > RF39 > UBA660 > JAFSEX01. Next base: position 30,605 of record CALVYE010000001.1, read on the forward strand.
CCTATCATAATTTTTCCTCCTCACTACAAAAAATAAGCTTAAATTAGGCTTATTTATCTTCTTTATGTGCCGTATGTTTTTGGCATCTTGGACAATATTTATTAATTTCTAAACGTTCTGGATTATTTTTCTTATTTTTACTTACTCTATAATTTTGTTCTTTACATACTGTACATGATAATGTAACTTGGTTTCTGTTTCCTACTTTTGCCATTTCGATAACCTCCTCGTCTTTCAAATACTTAAACATTATATCAAATAAATTATATCTTGTAAATTAATTTATTGCTTTTTATTATCTATTATTGTTTGAATTGCCTTTAAAACTCCTATTTTTCCATATTCATAGGTAAGTCCTCCTTGCATGTATGCAATATATGGTTCCCTTATTGGACCATCACATGATAATTCTATCGAAGAACCTTGTGTAAATGTTCCTGCTGCCATTATTACTTCATCATCATAACCTGGCATATCCCAAGGTTCTGGTACAACATAAGAATCGATTGGCGAACCTTTTTGAATACCTTTTACATAGCTAATTAAATCTTCTTTATTACCAAACTCGATATTTTGTACGATATCTACTCTTTCTTCATTATATTTAGGTTCTACTTTGTAACCTAGTTTTTCTAAAAGATAACTTGCTAAGATTGCAGTTTTTAAGGAACTTGCAACTACAGATGGTGCCATAAACAAACCTTGTAAAATACTTTTATTTATTCCAAGCGTTGGACCTACTTCTCTTCCTTCACCTGGTAAAGTTAGTCTTTCACTAGCCAAATCTACAAGTTCTTTTTTACCGGCAATATACGCACCATTAGGTGCGATTCCACCACCTAAATTTTTAATTAAAGATCCAACAATTATATCTGCCCCTACTTCTAATGGACTTTTTGTTCCTACAAACTCACAATAACAGTTATCAATCATTATAATTATATTTGAATCTATACTTTTTATTAAATGAATTACTTTCTCTAACTTTTTGATTGACAAGCTTTTACGTGTCGAATATCCTTTCGATCTTTGAATTTCTATTAACTTAACTTTGTTTTGTTTTAAATATTCTTCTATTTTTTTATAATCAAAATCATCATTTACTAAATCAATTTGCTCATATTTAATTCCAAATGATTTTAAAGAACTTTTATTTTCTTTAATTCCAATTACTTCGTGAAGTGTATCATATGGAGTCCCTGTAATACTAAGCATAATATCATTTGGTCTAAGATAAGCAAACAAAGCTACTGTAAGAGCATGACTTCCTGAAATAAATTGACTTCTAACTAAAGCATCATCAGCACCTAGGATGTTCGCAAAAACTTTTTCAATAGTGTCTCTTCCAATATCATTATATCCATATCCCGTAGTAGAACCAAAATGAATTTCAGATACTCTATTTTCTTGAAAAGCTTTCATAACTTTAGAACTGTTTATGAAGCAATCATTATCAATCTTTTTAAAAATATTTGTAAGTTCTGTCTCAGCAATGTCTAATTTGTCTACTAATTCTTTATTTATTCCTAAAGTTTCATACATAAAAACCACCGTCTATTCTAATAACTTCATTATTTATATAACTAGCATCATCACTTGCTAAAAAGGTAATTACTTTTGCAATCTCACTTGGTTCTGCAAATCTTTTTAAAAGAATCTTATTGTTTTCTTTTTCTATAAAATCTTTATCTAAATTTTGATTCATATCGGTGTTGACCCATCCAGGCGCAACGGCATTAACATTAATTGTAGGAGCATATTGAACTGCTAAATTATGAGTTAAAGATATTATAGCTGATTTAGAAGCATCATAATCTAGACTCATAGGATAATATGTATCTATCGCATTTGTAGAAGAAACATTTATGATTTTTCCATAATTATTTTTAAGCATTTCATCTCCTGCATACTTACTAACTAAAAATGTTCCAATCAAATTAACATCTAAAATTTTTTTGAAATTTTCTTTAGTTTTATCTTCAAATAAAGTATCAATTGCGATACCTGCATTATTAACTAATATATCAAGTTTTCCAAATCTATCAATTATTTCATGAATCATATTTTTTACTTCTTCTTCATTATCAATAGATGCTTTTATAATCATGCATTCAACATTATATTTTTTGATGATTTCTTTTTGTAATTCTAAAGCAATTTCTTTACTATTTTTATAATTTATAACAACATTACATCCATTTTTAGCAAACTCTTCTACAGTAGCTTTACCAATTCCTCTACTTCCTCCTGTTACAAGAGCAACTTTATTTTTAAAATTCATTAAGTCCAACTCCTCTTTAAAACATCATTATTATACTATATTCTAGATTAAATTACCAATCATAAAAAGAAATGATTAGTCATTTCTTTTAAGGATATAATTCAAAGAATTTATTAGAAATCCTAGATGATATTCTTTTATTAACATTTGATGAATAGCTGGAATTATTGTAGTTATGGCTTACATTTGGAGACAAAACTACAAAAGACATTTTAGGGTTATCAGCAGGAGCATATCCAATAAAAGTTTTAGATACTGTCTCTTTATCAATTACGCCATCTCCATCACTGTCATAAAAGGATTCACTTGTTCCTGTTTTTCCTGCTGGATTAGGAGCATTTCCCATATATCCAACCCCAAGTCCATTGCCATTCATAACCGCTATAAAACCTTCTTTAACACGATTCAAATATTTTTCTTCAGTATCAATTTTATTTAATACTTTTCTTTCGGTTTTCGATTTTAATTCATCTAAAGTTCCTTCTTTATTTGATACATAAACTTCTTTTAAAAGATGAGGCTCTAATCTATCACCACCATTAGCAAGTGTCGTTACGTACTGACTTAATTGAATTGGAGTATATGTATCATATTGTCCTATTACAAAGTCTAAAAGATGTCCCGCTAAAGTACTAGTACCTTTATACCCTGTACTTTCTACAGGTAAATCTATACCCGTTTCAACTCCTAAACCAAAACTATTATACATATTTCTATATATATCAAAAGCTTCTTCGTTAATTTTTAAAGGTTGATTATATTGATAATTTCCTCCACCAACTCTAATAGCTATTTTAAATTGATAAACGTTAGAAGATTGCGCTAAAGCTTTTATATCATCTAAAGTTCCTAATCTTTTTGACCATGAACATTTTTCAGGGGTATCTTTTATTTTTATACATTCATCTTTAATTTTTTCGCCGATTTGAAGATTACCTGTGTTATAACCAACTAGCATAGAAGCACCTTTTACTACTGAACCTACAATAACAGGAGAAGTAGTTATACCAGGAGTATAGTCATAAACTTTATATTCATTACCTTCTTTTACTACTTGCTTTCCTGCCATTGCAAGAATTTCTCCTGTATTAGGATCTTGAATTACTGCCATACTTTTATCATAATATTCAGTATTAGGCTCTTGTTTTGTAGCTAAAACTTCTTCGGTTAAAATTTTTTCGAGTTCCTGTTGTAAATTTATATCTATACTTAAAACAATATCGTTACCTCTTTTACCTTCTTCTACAAGTTCATAGGAATTATCACTTAAAATTTTATATTTGGGTTTTGTACCTTTTAAAATATCTTCATATTGGTATTCTAAATAACTTATACCAACTCTATCATTTAAACTATATCCTTTTTTTAAATAGTCATCTTTTAATTCCGCAGGTATCCCTTGTGATTGACTCGATACCTTTCCTAAAATAGTTTTAAATGTATCTCCATATGGATAAGATCTTTCCCAATCAAGTTTAGTATTGAATCCCTTAAGTTCTTCGGCATTCTCACTTATGTTTGCATATTCTTGTTCAGTTACATCTTCGTTTTTTATAATTTTTTCATCATATGAATATCCATTATTCATTAAATAATATATATATGCTGTCTCCTTATCAAGTTCGGAGAATTCAGCCAATTCTTCTGCAGTTATCCTACTAATTTTTAAATTATATATATCTTTGTCAGATAATTTCCTTTCATTATATTTTGTCCATTCATTTTCTTTTATTTTTTTTTCAGCTTCTTTTTCATATTTTGCAAGCCAAAACTCTTTAAGATTTGTTTCGCTCAATTTACTGTAATCTATTTCTATAATTTCTGCAACTTTATAAGCCAAATCTATTTCTTCTTTAACAGTAGTACCTTTTATTTTTTTATAATATATAGTTTTGACAGGAATATTATCTACAATTATATTGTAGTTTCTATCATAAATTCTACCACGTGGCGCACTTGGTCCATCGACAATATTAGTAGCATTTTCTAAGGCAAGTTCGGTATATTTTTCGTTTTGAATTAATTGTACAGTAAATAATCTAAAAGCTACAATTGAAAAAATACATATTATAATACCAATTAAAATATTAAATCTTTTCTCAATTATTTCTTTTATAAACCTAGTCTTTTTAAAATTAAATTTATATTTCAAGTTATCACCACTTTCCTATAAAGATATTATATATGTTTATTTTGTACATATTTAACGAATTTTTGCATTTTCTTTTATTTTAGTCATCCTTTAAAAAACATATTATCAAATATTGTTTTATAAATCAAGTTTAAAGATGTAATCAAATAATAATTTGTAACATATAAAATTATAGGTGATGAAAATGTATGATTATTTGATTAATGAATATGTAAATAAACTTAGTGAAAAAGAAATAAAAGATTTTGCTTTTAAACAAGGGATTGAATTAACAGAAAGTGAATTAAAAATAATATATAGTACAATTAAAAACCACTGGAGAACTTTTGTACATGGTAATCCAAGACCTATATTAGAAGATCTTAAAACACAGGTTCGTCCTCTTACTTATAATAAAATGGAAACTCTTTATATTGATGCAAGAAATAAATATTTAAAATAATATTTATTTTTTTCTTATTTATCACTATGCTCACTTATTTGTTTTCTAACATTATATTGTCATCAACATATTCATATGGTAACAAATTATCTTTACTAATAACAGTTTCATTTAGGTTCTTTTCAATATCATCACGAGCAACTTTAGCAGCATGTCCACCCATTTTAGCAACTTCTTTGTTTTGTTTTAATCCACACGGTTTATGTTTCTTTGCTAACTCTCTAGTTGCTATTTCTCCTAAATCAGCTAATGCCACCTCAATATCTGTCATATTATCTCTTAAAGATTCTTTTCGAAGACCCTTATGAACTTTATACTCTTTGGCAGTCATTCCAGACCATTCCTTATAAATTTCATTAGTAAGAATAGCATATTCAACTTCTTCGGTAACTCCGTTATCTTTCCATATATTAGTTAATTTTTTTCTATCCTGAATACCCTTAATTCTTTTAATAATCCACTCTTCGTCATAACCTTTAGCACGATATATATCTATTGCTCTTTTAACAGGTATTGATGGATCAAATATTTCATCAATTCTCTCACTACCAAGTTTAGCAAGCCATTGTTTTATAGGTTCAGCATTTTTGCTTGGAATAGATTCAATTATTCTAAACATACCCTGAATATCACATACATCAGTATTGTAATATTTACCATCAGAAGACTTTAATTTCAGTTGGTGACAAATTGTCACCAACTCATTCCCTTCTTCTTTAAGACGTTGTTTTAACTTATTCCAATACTTTCTGCCATCTTTACTTTCAGACACTACACTAACTATATCAATGACACTTATATAATATTTTTCTTTTTCTTTATCCCAAATAGTTCTAATTGTTTCATTATTAAATATTTTATTTATTAAATACATTTTATCTTGTTTCATATTTTATCTCATCCTTTCATTTTATATAATTATATATAAGTAGAAACTATTCAAAAATTAATTTACAACATTACTTATAAAACAACTATACTATAAAAACATATGTTTGTATACAAAAGTTAGATTTTTTTACTCGACAAAATACGACATCAAAAAATACATGAATCAAAATCATGTATCTTAAAATTTTACTTATAATAATCTCTAATGTCTTCAATTAAATTCTTATTAAATTTTTTGTTTCTAATCATTTCTATTTCAAATTTATATGGTGGATATAATCTCTCTTTACTTTCATCATTTGGACTAACATATGGAGTTTCTAATATTTTAGGTATATTTTGAAGTTTATCATTGTATATAATTTTTATTAATTTATCAAAGCCAAGATATCCAAATCCTATATTTTCATGTCTATCCTTTTTAGTTCCTATTTCATTTTTACTATCATTTATGTGTATACATGCAATTTTTTCTATTCCAACAATTTTATCAAAATCCATTAATACTTTATCAAAATCTGAAAGATCATAACCTGCATCATTTAAATGACATGTATCTAAACAAATCAATATCCTATCATCATTTTGAACATTATCAATTATTTCTTTTATCTGCTCAAATCTATAACAACATTCCGTTCCTTTACCACTCATAGTTTCCAAACATATTTTTACATTACTTTGCTTATTTAAAACCTCATTTAAACTATCAATAATATTTTGTATACCCTTTTCTATACCAATTCCAACATGGCTTCCTGGGTGCAAAACAAGTTTGTTTATTCCTAAAGTTTCACATCTATTTATTTCTTGTTTCAAAAACCTAATTGCAAAATTTCTTTTTTCTTCATCTCCACTTGCTAAATTAATTATATATGGGGCATGTACTACTACATTTTTATAATCGATGTTATTTTTTTTCATTAAATTTAAAGCTAACTCAGTTTTTTCTTTATTAATATCTACTCTATTTGTATTTTGAGGAGCACCTGTATAAAACATAAAAGTATTTGCTCCATAACTTAATGTTTCTTCAACACACCCTAATAGTTGTTTATCTTTAGTAAAAGAAACATGTGAACCAATTATTAAGTTCATCTTATTACCTACTTTCTCTAATTGTTTTTTGTAACTATTAACATACGTTTATTTTCAAATAATATTTTTACGTTTTCTAAATCGTTTTTGTTAAAATCATCCTTAAATATTATTAAATTTTTATTGGTTTCATTTTTATACCAAGATTTTAAACTTTGTTTATATTTATAAGATATTAAATTGCCGTTATAATTATATTTTGGAAATATATCAGTTAATGCTTCCACCCATCTTAATTGCCAATAGTTTCCTATTGTTGATATTTCATTATTTTCATTTATTAGTTTTTCTTTATTGTTTGTAATATATTTAATTCCATCTATACAACTTTTATTTAAAGTATCTATTGGATTTAAAATCAAATCAAAATTATGATTATATATATCCATTGTTTGTGATAAAATAGTATTTCCTGTGAGTTCAAAATTAAATTCTTTAAGTCTTTCTTCGAATTTAAAAATCGAAAAAAAGAATATTAATATATATGAAATAATAAAAGATTTAAAAATCAGATTATTGTCTTTTTCAATTTTAATTAAAGCAATATATACTAAGTGCCAAGATAATAACCATATTAAAAAATAAGTTTTATGAAAATAATAAGCACTTAAAGAACCACATAAAACACTAAATAATAATAGAGATACAACAATAACAGTAAAAATACATAGTATTTTTATAAAATTTTTTTCTTCTAATAATTTATATCCATATATAATAAAAGGTATTAGCAAAATAAAATTTGAAATAAAATTTTTATAAGACATTCCTTCGGAGGTTATCCCACTTGTAAATTCTTCAAAATTAGAAAAATTCGGTACTAAAAAATATAAACATCCAAATATAAAAGGTATTATTAAAGAAATTAGTATTAATAATAGAAATTCTTTTGATTTAATTTTATTATTTTCTTTATATATGTGTGTGAAGTATATAAGTAAAGATGGATATACAATTGGTACAAATATATAATATGAGCAAAAAAGTCCAAAGGTTAAAATATTAAATACAAAAAAAGAATATATTTTATTTGAATCATTAATTTTGTACTGACTAATAAAATTAATAATTGTATTTATTATTAATATTCCAATTCCCCAATAAAATAAACCGTAAAGTAAATTATTTAATGGATATCCTAGAGTATATAAAATTGTGACAAAAAATGCAAGTAATATGTTTTTTTTTCTTTTTTCTTTTTTAGAAATTAAATAAAAGCTATACCCTGTTAATACAAATAAAAACAAATTAAATATTACAAATATTTTGTATAGATCTAATATACTTAAAAAATTAAAAGATTTAAAAAGCATTCCTAAATTTACATAGCCTAAAAATTGAAATCCATTACCATAATTTTGAGCATTTTTAATATTTAATGTTGTATTCAATGAATCTCCCAATGCAAAATATCTAGAAGAGGTAAAATGTGCAGCTGCATCTGGCGAATTATAACTAAACAAAAAATCTTTGGTGAAAAAAAGAAAAAATACAATTATGGATATTATAATTAAAATAAATAAAATAATTATATCGCTTTTTCTAAAATAAAAACTATTGATGTTCTTTTTCTTTAGAATATCATATAAAAAATATAACGATGGAATTAAATTTAAAATTGTCATAGAAATTAATGTAATAGGAATGTATAGTAAATTCAATATATAAGCGCAAAATGAAGTATAACACATTATTACAACAATATTAATAGTTATCAAAAACATAACATTAACTTTTTTATCAAAAAATTTTTTAAAAGTCAAAGTTATAAGTAATAATAATGTTGATAAAATATACAATAAACTCATAAACCCTCCGTATATTAAAAAGCAAACTGCATGTTTGCTTTTTAATATTATTTATTTTTTAAATTTTTATTATCCAGATATTGAAAAACCATCTGAACCGATTTCAGCTTTTAATTCTGATGTAGTGCTAGGTCCATCAATATAAATACCATATCCATTTGAAGAATATTTGAAGTTTGATATTTCGTAACTATCAGCACTATCACCTATGGTATAAAAATATGTATTACTACTATTAGATACACCGCTTGCAGTAGATACACTTTTGTCAGATCTTTCATAATAACCCTCTAAATCTTCAGGACCACAATTATCAGTATTTTGTTCAGCAGCCATACAAGTTTCTATAGATTTGATTAGCATTAAAGCTTCATCTTTAGTTGTGTTTTGTTTTGCTGTTCTTTGAATATTTAATACACTAGGAACCGCAATAACTAAAATGATTGCTAAAATAACGATAACCGCTAACAATTCAATCAACGTAAACCCTTTTTTATTTAATTTTTTCATGATAAATTTTCCTCCTCTATTTTATAATATAAATATATCACAGCAATATTTTTTATGCAATAGGTAATCGCAAATAATTATCAAAATAATCACTAAATTTTACAACAATTTTTATAAATATATAAATATGTAGAACCATATTTTTTTTGTTTTATGAGTTCTAAATTTTTAATGTTTTTATCTAAATATTCAGTATCAAATTCACAAATTATTATACCACCATTATTAATTAAATTTTTTTCTATTATTTTATTAATAATATCATTTAAAATATGCATTTTATATGGCGGATCTAAAAAAATAATATCAAATTTAATTTTATTATTTTTAAAGTGATCCAAAGCATTTGTATAATCACTTTTAATAACTTTTGTTTTATTTTCAATATTAAAATCATTTAAATTTTTATTTAAGACTTTAATAGCATCTATACTTTTATCTACAAAATAGCATTTTTTTGCGCCATTACTAATAGCTTCAATTCCAAGTGAACCACTTCCCGCAAATAAATCTAAACAAATAGAATCATTAACATAACTTTGAATAATTCCAAATAAACTTTCTTTTACTCTGTCCATGGTAGGTCTTGTACCATCTAAAGTATAGCCTAAAATATTTCTTCCTTTTAAAAAGCCACTAATTACTCTCATTTACATCACCTACAATAAATTCAATTTTACAATTGGTAAGCTTTTTAAGTCTTTTAATTTCTATTCGCTTTTGAGTTTCTAAAAAAATGAAATTATATACTGCTTCCCAAACAACTACCCAGCTTATTATTAACAAAGTTTCTGGTATCCAGGATAACTCAAAATTGTTTAAAAAATTATAAATACATATTAAAAATATTCCAACAATAAACAATATTAATCCTTTAACATTAGTATATTTAATGTATAGCATATTTTCTTTGATATCTATTCCATAGTTTGAACGTATCATATCTACAATTTTTTCTTTTTCATCATCAGTAAATTGTTTTGAAGTGTGAATATTTATTTTTATATTTTCTTTTAAAGAATTACCTTTACATTCACTATAAATATAATTACTTAACTCATCGGATAGTGTTGTATTGTTAAATTTATTTGTTATATCATCTAAATTATCTACTGTAATATTAATGTTAATTTCTTTATTATTCATATTCATACTCCATTCTTAAGATATTATATAACAAAAAAAATATAAGATAAATATTTTTAAATAAATTTATCTTATATTTTAGTTTATAGTGTTTGTTTATATATCCTTTATGGAATTAGGACTACGCGAAACCCGTCGTTAGAACTAGATGTACCATTATTGACGTTGGAGTAGACGACACCCGCAGTGGACGTAGTAAGATAGTTACCACCACGATTAGACCAAGGAAGACTAACATATGGAAAGTTATAGGCGTCGGAATACCATCTCATAGTTTCATATGTTGCATCTCCTTTGATTGATTTTTCTGATGTTATACTACTTGAACTTGTTCCTGTATATTTTTCATAATATTTACTTCCATTACTTCCTCCTGGAAAATTACTTGTTGTAAATCCTGAACTCCCTACTGTTCCTGCCCAGTTACTCATTGTGTATTCATACGATCCTCCACTCATATCATATATTCCATATATCGTCCCTGTTGTTGAAGCCCCTGTCCCTTTTCCTGCTACTTTTTCTCCTTTTGTATTTGTATTATAATTTAATAAATAATCATCGTATGTATAAAAACCATATGTAATATATTGTGTTGTACTACTTTGATCTGGATATGTTTCATTTATTGGTGTACTTCCCCCTGGTCCTCCTCCACTTCTTCCTGTATAGTGACTTGAACTATTATTTTTATATATTTCTTTGTTAACTCCACTGTAATTAGGATTTCCCATCTTTCCATATTTGCTTTGGGATAAGTACGCTACTGCTCCCCATTCGGTATTCTTCATCATGTGTGTATCTGTACTTGATGTTAATCCATATGTTGCATTACCTGAGAATGTTACTGTTCCATTACTTGTACTTCTTGTTCCTCCTGCAAACTTCAATGATGTATCAAATTGGGTACTTACATTTTGACTTCTTAATGCTGCTACATCAGGTTTTATTGTTGGTGTTGTTGAACTTCCACTTGTCTCAAATTTTCCTACCCAGATTCCTTCTAACTCTTCATCCCAGCCTCCTTGGTCATATGCTGTTGTTTTGTATACACTGCTTCCATCCCTAAATGCTGGATGTGTATAATAACAACTTGTTGATGTGATTGAACACGATTCTAAAGCAGTACCCGTTGTATTTGTTCCACTTTCAAATACTACATCTATTTCTGGTGGACTTGTTACTGCACTACTACTTCCTATATTTGATGGTATTCTATATTTATATCTTGGTATCCATACCCACATACTATTTATTGAACTCATCGGTATTGTCGTTCCTGGAGAAGCTGTTCTATATGTTGAAGAACTTGTCGTTACTGCATTCGCCCATATTCCATTTTCATAATCATGCCATGCTTGTTTTGTGTTAGCCTTTACCCAGTTCCCTGTTGTACTATTATATACTACCGGTATCATTCCTTCTGTTAATTCTGGTTCATTCGCTCCACTGCTATCAGAATATATCTTTGTTAATTTTGCATATCCATTTCCAGATTGAGCTCCGGTTTCTCCTGAGGTATTATCTCCACTTGAAAAACTTCTTGTTTGATATGAAGATCCACTCCATCCTCCTCCATAACTTTGGTTATCATCGGCGCATCCGCCTCCTCCAAAACCACCTCTACATATTCCACTATTTCTTGTGTAATATCCTCCTACTGAGTTATAACTTATGAATTGAGAAATCCCTAATACGGATGATAGATTCGCTGAAGTATTACTACTTGTTCCTGCTGCTGTAGTTTTACTATATGCAGTTAGGTTACTTGGTGAATACCATGTGTCTCCAACTCCATCTTTTCCATCGTATGCTGAACCTCTATACGAACTATCTCCAGTTCCTCCTCCACCTGCTGCTACCATTAATACTTCATAATTTGTTGAATCTTTAGTAAATTGATAATTACTATTACTTATTGATGATATTGTTTTGAAGATAAAAGTTCCTCCTCCACCTGCTCCACTTGTTCCATCTTTTGCCGTTGCCTGTGTTACACTTCCTTGGCCTCCTACTACTAAGGTAATTACATCTCCTTTATTTAAATTGAATTTTGATTTTAGTTTAGCTCCTTTTCCTGGCACTGGTGTTGTCGATGAGGTATATGAATATTCATTTCCTCTTGTTCCTTCTGCTCCTGCTACTTCTATTTCATATAACCCTGTCTCTGGTATTGTATATGTTCTTACTGCTCCTGTATATGAGAATGTTGTTGTATTACTTGTTGTCTCTATTGTTTCTTTAGATAATGATGAGTGTCCACTACTTAAGGATACACTATTATTCTCATATCCTCCTTCTACTCCTATTTCTACTGTTAAACTTGATGTTGATGTATTCTTTACTGCTACCATAACTTCTGTAGATGCTCCTGATTCCAATACTGTAGATTCTACACCTGGACTTATGTATGCAATCTTTACTGTTGAACCACTTGGTAAACTTGATGGAGTTATTGCGTCATAGTAAACTTTATATTTTGCAGTTATTGGAGAATTATTAGTTATTGTAAAATTTATATATTTTGTTACTCCTGCTGCTACGGTTATTCTCTTTGTACTATTACTATATGTTGTATCTGTTGATGTGATTGAAAAATTTACTGTACCGGCAGTAATTGAAGCTACATTAGTTTTTTCTACTGTTCCTGAAAATAAAGCTAAAGATTCATACAACACAAAACCTAGCATTGATAATGCTATTACAAATAGAACTATAATTTCTCTTATATAATATTCTTTTTTTAATATTTCCCTAATGCTAGTCCACATTGTATCACCTATTTTATTGTACTTTATCTCATTATTTAAAGTATATTATATTTTTGACATTTTTTCAATATAAAAAATATTTCAATATTAATATTTTATATAATAGTAGAATAAAAACTGAAGTGCACAGAAGTAGTGCAGTAAATATTAAAAAGAAGTATAATAACA
>CALVYE010000002.1 GCA_944372025.1 uncultured Bacilli bacterium
CTTCTATCCATTGTTTTTGATTTTCTTTTGTATTCATATAAAACCTCTTTCTTGATCAAAGAAATAAGTTTTATCATTTAGTACTTTTCTTTTATTTAAAAATATAGTAATATATTAACCAAGCACATGATTTTAGTTTATTTCTTTGGTCAGTTATATATACTAACATATCATGTGCTTTTTTTGTAGTTATTTTTTATTCATTTCTAGACTTTGCCTTGCCAATTTGGTACAATAATAATGGTGATAAAAATGAATGCAGAAAATAAAATAAAAGAAATTATAGAAAAAATTAAACCAATTTTACAAAATGATGGTGGAGATATAGAATTTGTAAAATATGAAGATAACATAGTGTATGTAAGTATTTCAGGGGTATGTATGCATTGTCATTTATTAGATTATACACTTGAAGGAGTTCAAGCTGCAATAATGGAAGAAGTACCTGAAGTTAAAAAAGTTGAACTAAGTATATAAATGAGATGATATTAAATAATTTAATATCATCTTTTTATTAGCCACTCTATTTCGGGAATATTATAATTTAATTTTAAAAAACTATAAATATCTATTAAAAACTCCTCATATTCTTCTTGTTTCTCAATTATACTAACAATTTCTTCTTCAGAAGCAGTGCCTTCAAGTATTTCATCATACTTATCAAAAAAATATGTAGGATATAAAAGTCTTGCAAAAAACATTCTAGCACCAAATAAGGATAAAGGAGTACTATAAAAATATTTGTGTATTTCCTCCCATATATCTACTCTATTATAGAAAAATTTAAATTTTATATATTCAGCAATATCCCTTATTTTATAATCTATTACAAAGTATAAAGGATTTAATAAATCAAAAATAGTTGTATTGTTACTGACTCTTCTATGACATATGACTAATTTATCCAAAGAACTAGGTTTAGTTTCAAGTGTGGTATTTTTAGCATATGAAATGGCATTTTCTGCAAGTCCTATATAGTAAGCAAAGCATTCTACAACTACAGGATAATTTATTCCAAATTGGCTAATTTGATATTCTAAATAATCATTTTTTCTTTCCCATAAAAGTGTCCAATTAGATTTATTTAAAGTAGAATCAATTTTTATAACAGGTGTATTGTTTGCTAAATAACTTAAATCATTAATATTAATAAGAGTATTTTCTTTTATAAAAGTTTTAAGAAGTACATAATTTATTCCATTATGTTGAATTAAAATATCATTATTTTTGTTTAAAATTATTTGATGTACAGGAAAATTTCTAAGAAGAAGTTCTCTGTTTATTTCAAAAATTTCTTTTAATTCATTGTCAGTACATATTATAGGATGCATATAATATTTAAAGTTATCAATTTTAAAAAAATAAATATCATCTTTTTGATGGATATCTACAGGATCTAAATTGTAATAATATTTAAGTACGTTTTTCATAGTATCCACCTCTAATTAAATTTATGAAAAGAGCCTTTTTTTATTACAAAAAAAAGTTGACTAAATTTAGTCAACTGGAGATATAGTTTCAAATGTTTGTTGAAACATAGAAATCTTTTTATTAAATTCTAATATTCTTCTATTTAGGTCGGCTTCTTTTTCAGATAGTTCTCTATCTTTTTTCTTTAATTCAAGCTCTTTATCTTTAGTTGTTTGAAGAATGTATTTTTGTCTATTTTCTTTATTGATAATTTCTTTTTCAATTTTTGATAGAACTCTTTCTCTAGCTTCAAGTTCTCTATTCTTATTGTTTAATTCTTTTTCATATTCAGCAAGCTCACTAACTTTTCTCATAAATTCCAAACCTATAGTTTGTATTATATTCTCTTTGTTTTCTTCTTTTTTAGGTTCTTCAATATTTTGATAATATGAAGCTTTATTTAAAATTGAATCAACATTTGGTTGTTCTTTTGGTTGAACAGGTTCAGGATCTATTTCATACGATTTAAAATTATCTTTAGAATCATCAACTTCTGGAGCTTCAAATTTTGGAATTTCTGGAAGTTCAACATCTTCATCTAGCTCTTCTTTTTTAGGTTCAGTTTTTGGAACTTCAAAAGTTGGTGTAGGAACTACAGTAACTTTTGGAGTTTCTACTTCAGCACTTCTATCTATAGATGGTTCAGGTGTACGTTCAACTTTTGGAGCTTCTGTTTGTGGTAAAGGAGAAACTTTAACTTCTGGTTCTACTTTTGGCGTAACTGGTTCAGGTGCAACAGGAGTTTGTACTTGAGGTTGTTGTGTTTCTACTTCAGGCATAACTACAGGTTCTTCAATTGTATTTACTGTTCTTCCTGTATTTTGTGGTTCTTCATCTACCACATTATTTAAATAATTATTACTTATACCTGTTTTATAATTAGGACCAATTTTAGCAGCTTTTGTTTCAGATAATTTAACAGAAATAGGCTCATTCATTTTTCTTTTTATACTAGCAGCAGAAATAAGTTTAATATCCCCATTTGCAATATAATTAGATTTTTCTTTTGCAGTATCTTTCATTACATCTTTAATCTTAGTCCATTCTGCTGCATCACTAATTGATTCAAAGGTATAAAATCCATCTTGTTCAATGACTCTAGATGCATATATTTTTACTAAGCCTTGTGCATCTTCTTCATTAAATGTATATATAGCATATTTATTACCTGTCTCTTTTATCTCAAAAATACTGATGACATTAGCATCTATTTCTTTTGCTTCTTCGGTAATTATTTTTATAGTCATATTTTCGTTATTCATAATAATATCACCTATACCCTTTTTATTATTCAAACTCATTTTATCACATAAATTCAATAATTCCAATACAAATTTAAAAAAAATATCAAAATTCGATATTTTTTTAGTGATTTAGTTCCTATTTGTGCTGTTTAAGTACAAAATATTTGCATCCATATGCACAGTAATTGTCAATATAATCTTTTAAATTGTCTATATTGTTTACAGATTTTACTTTTTTATTACTTTTATCGTAAAATCCCTTTAATCTTAACTTTGAATATGCAATATCACCTACTATATAATCATAATCATAGAAATAATCTGTAAATAATTTTTCAAATTCTTCTTTATCAAAACAATTTTTTTCATCTTCTATTATTTCAAATTTATGTTCATTAACTTCTATCATTTTCTATACTCCTTTTTATAAGTTTCTATTTGAGATCTATATTTATCTAAACTACTTGTAGCATTCCATGTCATATATCCACCATTTAACCCATTATCGAAAAGCGCTCTTATTTGCTCATCCACTTGGGAAGCTCCATATACAAATCCTCCAGATTGTTTATAATTTGGTACATCATATGTTTGAACCCAGGTACGTGCAATTGCAGGAGTTGGGATTTCTGTTTGCCTTAAGGCTGCGTAATTACTTGCCCAATAATTTAATATATCATAAGGTTTAGTCCAAACGGGTTCTTTAAAACCATATTCATACTTACTAAAATGGTCAGGATATGGCATTGCGCTTATTACATCAACTACATTAGAAATAGCAGCCCAATATTGTCCGTATGCTGTTACATATTTATGAGCAGATTCTCCAAAGACATCGGCTGAAACATAGACATTAAGCTTGTGTAATTCATCACAAGCATACATTAGAAATCTTTGTATTGCTTGAGCTTTTTCTTCTCCGTAATCATTTCTAAAGTCCATTAACCCTTGTTTTTCATATTCTAAGACTCTATCTGGAAATCTTACATAGTCAAATTGAATTTCGTTAAATCCCATTTTAGTTACTGCATCTTTGGCAAGTTCTACATTAAATGTCCAAACATCTCTTTTAAAAGGGCTTGGCCAATATGTATTGGAATGCAAGAAAGGTCCGCCTGTTCTTGTATCCATTATAGCATTTTCAGGATGATCTGTAGCATAAAATTTATCTTTAAAGACTGTAATTCTTCCTATTACATAAAAACCTGCATCTTTCAATTTTTTTATTGCTACTTTATATTCTTCTTCTGTGTTAGCAGCTTTAGCAAAATTAGTAGGAGAATACTCTTTCATAACATCAGAATCATAAGCAGGTGCTTCATTATCTTTAATATCTACTACAAAAGAATTAATATTAGTTTCTTTGGCAAACTCTATATATTCATCTACTCTACTTATTACATCTTTCCCACCATTTAAATATAATGCATATACAACATCAGGCATTTTATTATCTTCAAATTTAGGTTTCTCTACAGGATAATAGTCCAAATTACCTGCATTACCTGCTCCTAAAGTATCTCCCCTTGTTGCATGTAAATCATGATATTTTTCTTTTTCATAAAAAGCATTTGCACTATCTTGATCAAAGACCATATATTTTCCATATACATATCCTACAATATCCCCATACTTAACTTGATAAAGATTTACTTTACCATTTATTAATTTATCATAACCTAAAACTTTTAATTCTTCGCCTTTTTTAGCAAGTCCTATTATTTTTTTACCATCTTTACCCTGAAGTATCGATGCAGGAGTTCTTACAAAAATACTTTCTTCAGTGGCTAATTTTTTATTGCTGTCTGTTAGATTATCTTTTAAAACTAAGTATTCTTTATCTTCATATTCGATTTTTTCATATATTTTTCCGTCTTTATCTTTTATTTCTTTACTATCTTTAATTTTTACTTTTTCACCACGATTTACACTCTTTATATTTTTAAAATTTTCATCATATAAATTTACTGTTGTAATGTTAGATTTTAAATAATATTCTTTTTCGGTTTTTACCATACCCTTTTTATTCATTACAAAATAAATTAAAAAGCTAATACCTAAAACTATTAGAATAGTCAAAATTATATTTGCTACTTTATAATTTTTTTTATTTGTATTAGCCATAATTTCACCTTATTTCTATAATATATCTAGCCTCATTATAACAATATTATTAGTTGATTGCAATACTAAAAGGGTCCGACTCCTTATTTATACCATTAGAAAAATATGTAGGTACTTTACCTTCTATAATCTTTATTGCAACAGGAATATCAGTACTTATTTTTACTACTTTAGATGTAAAAGGCAGTGCTACTTGTTCACTTACTTCTGCTCTTATTGAAAGTTCTATAATTGCGTTATTTATTCCATAGTCTTTGACATTTGTTTTAACGGAACATTCTACAGAATCTACAAGATTTAATTTAACAGGAATTTTAGGACCTAAATTAGATAAAAAAGTATTTTTAGTTATTAGTCCCAGTGGCATCTCATAAATTATACCTTGTTTTAATTTCTTATTATCATAATTTATAGTAACTCCTTCAGGTAGTTCAATCATATCTATTTTACCCTCTTGTAACCATTTTAAATTAAGTTGAATGGTATTTGTGATTGAATTTAGAGTCTTGTTTACTATGTAAGGATTAAAATCGATAGATTCTATTTCTCCAGATTCATTTTTGTTTGTAACGATTAATTCATCTAATTCTATTTCATTTGCAATCTGTTTAGATACTGCTCGATTTATAATTATAGTTGCAAGTTTCTTGGTTTCTAATTCTGCATGTTCTAGAAGTATTGGAGTAGCTTTTTTACTAAAAATACTTATTAAAATATATGTAAGTACTACTACAAAACTTAGTATTATCAAAAATTTATTTAATATTAATCTAGTTTTAGATTTTTCTTCTTTTTTTCTATTGTATTTTCTCCTCTTTTTTAATTTAATTCTTTTTGTCAATTTAATCACCTATTAAATTGTATGAAAAAACCTTAGAAAAAACTAAGGTTTTGTTTAATCATCTGAAAAGAAATCATCGAAGAATTGATCATCACTAACTTCATCATTAGGTCTATCTTGAATACTTTGATGTACTACAGGCTTTTTAACTATGTTATCTGATATAACAGGTTTTTTGTCAATTTCAGGTTTTGATATGACTTCATTAGAAGTTTCTTTAACTTCTTCTTTTGGTTGTACTTTAGGAGTACTTTCTTTCTGCTTTTTAGCTATTTCTTCTTTTTCTTTAGCTTCTTCAGCTTCCAATTCAGCTATTTTAGCATCTATCTTTTTAACTAATTCATCAACATCAAAATCATCATCTTTATTGTCAGGTGTTGGAAGTCCAAATGGATTGAATGGCATAGGTGGAACATCAGGCCTTTTAGTATTAGATGAAGGTTCATCTAATATGCTAAAAAGATTATTTTTCTTTTTTTCTTTAACAAATTCTTTTATATCAAATACATTTAACGTTTTCTTTTGTCTTGTTGGAAATACAGCTTTTTCAAAAGCTTGATTTCCCCAATTCATTTTATAATCTGGAGTAAATTTTGTTTTAAATGGGAATTTTCTTAATCTAAGAACAATTATTTCAAATTGTTTCATTCTTTGCAAATCACTTACCGTAACAAGTGGGGTTGAAGCTGTTTTATCTTTATCTTTAGATTTTACTTCCCCACAAAGTTTACTAATTTCTTCAAGAGCTTGTAATTCTGTACTTATTAGATAAATTATATTACCACAGTTACCTTTTAGGGTTTCTGCGTTTTCTTTTCCATAAACTTGGGTTAATTGTGCAAAGTTTTGAATAATAAAATTAAATCTTATCAATCTTGAACGTGCGGCAGTAATCATTGTTGTTACATCTTTTAAAGGTGGCATGTTAGCAAACTCATCTAGAATAAAGTTCGTTCTAACAGGAAGTTTACCACCATTTTCTTGAGCAACATCAATAAGTGTTTCATATACTTGTTTTAAGAATATTGTCGCAAGTGAATGATATGTCTTCTTTTCATCTTGAATTACTAAGAAAACTGCAGTTTTTTGTTTACCAATGTCTTGCATATCAAAATCACTATAAGAAAGCATTTCAGATAAATTTTCTTTGGAAGAGAATAATTTTATTTTTTGTCTAAATACTGAAAGAATACTTCCTTTAGTGTCTGATGGAGCATTGATTGTACTAGATGCATTTACATATGCAGGTTTAGAATGATCTTTCATATTAAAATATTCTTTTATATATGTTGAACCTGCAAACTTTTCTTCTCCATCGGTACTCATTAAGTTAATACTATTAATATTTATTTTGCTTTCATCAGTATCTTCAAATAACCCTAAAGATAATCCTGTAAAGTAGTCTGCAGAAGTTTTTTCCCAAAATGGATCATTACTTTGACTTTTTTCATCATAAAGAATATTTATAGCTAAGTCATCTAAAAGTTCGGTTGCTTTATCTGAATTTCCCATTTTATATAATTTATATGGTAATTGGAAAGGGTTCCAAGCATTACCTCTTTGAGGATCACGTAAATTAATTACGATAATATTATATCCTTTACTTTTTAATAAGTTAGCAGTTTTTTCATATATTTCACCTTTTGGATCGGTAAGAATCATTGATTCACCTTTTTTAGCTAAAGTTTGAACAAGTGGAAAAACAATGGTTTGAGTTTTACCAGATCCTGTTGAACCTATAATAAGACTGTGATATTCACTGTCATCAACCCAAATTGTTTTGCCATCATTTATAAGTCCTATACCTGCATATTGACTTGTAGGTGCGGTAGGATTTACAGGTTTTAGTTCACTTTTTATTTCACTTTCTTTTGCCCATCTAGAATATCCACTTTCTTTTTTATTTGTAGAAAATCCTACTCCTTTTTCCATACTGAAAAATCTTGATTGTACACTTGCAATACCAAATAATACAAATAGAATAAAAAATACAATTGTAGGTTTTAAATAGTCAGGATTTATGAATGCTTCAATTGGATTAAGTCCATATAGTCTTCCTTCTCTTGATAGAGTTGTAATATTTAAAACTCCTATTGCAACTAAATATAAAATTAAAACTAAATATAGACAAAAGATTATCCAATCTTTTTTATCAGCAGTAAATTTTAATTTCATAATTAAAACACCTCCAAAGTTTAACGGCAAATATATTATATCATTTTAAAGTCAATAAATAAAGAAGTTTATTTTATTATATTCATTATTATAATATTAAATTTACTCAATAAAATAAAAAATTACAAAATTCAACTTGTAATCTTTCATAAATAATAAGTATTATAATTTACTCGCACTTTTATTTTTAAAATATAAATATAGTGCAGCTCCTCCAATTATAACAATAAATATTCCAGCTACAAAAATTATAGTGAGGTAATTATTGTTTTGTTTTTCTTCTTCACTAACATAATTTTCATCTTTAGCTAAAATCATTTCTATTTTCTTATTGCCAGCATCTTCAGCTTCAACATTCCAAATATATTTTTCATCTTCTACTTTATCAGCATTATGACTAACTACTTTGTATGAAGATGTTAGCGTAATTTTTATGTTTTCTAGCATTTTTCTAGCATTAAAACAATTACTTGCATCTTTTGCATATATTTGTATTGTTTCTTTACCATTTCCAAAACTAAAATTCTTAAAACATGATCTTACTGCATTTGATTCATTATAATCATCTAATGCAAAAGTATAATTATATTTAATTCCTAAAGACTCATTATTACTTATAAGTTCTTGATTATAGTATTCTACACCATCCATTTTAATAGGTTCATAAGGATTTCCTCCTCTTTGATAAAAGGAACCTGTTGGCCAATTAACATTTTCCATAACACTAGATCTATATGTTATATCAGTATGAGGAAAAATAATATCATCCCATTTACTGCTGTCATTTTCAGTAAATTCCACTGTTTCTTCTACACCATTTTCAGTAATATTGACATTATAGTTTGCTGTACATCCAACAAGAAATATCGAAAGTATTAAACAATAAATTAATTTAGTTTTTTTCATTATTGACTACCTCCGTTTTTAGGTTCTCTTAAATAAATGAAACATCTAAACCCACTATATCTACTCGTAGTAATATTGCTTTGATAATTAAAACATCCTGTACCGTTTCCTTCACAATTTTGCATACGTGCTGTGGTATTTCCACTTACTATACTTCTAGCACTTCTTCCATATAATCCAAAGCCTATTCCAGCTTCGCTTATATCAAACGTTCCATCTGCGTTTACTTTTTCTACAAATGCTACATGTCCGTATGGTGCATATGACCAAGAAATTAATGAACCAGCTTTTGGAACAGTACCCGTATTAAATTTTTGAGCATCAGCACTATCACAGAATTCTCCTCCATTTGGACTCACAGTCCATGTTTCAGTACTGTTAATTGAAGCTAAAAACTCTGCTGCACGTCCTGTAGCATACCATGCACATTCACCTTCATATCCAGCAGCAAATCCAGCATTTTGGCTACTATAATAAAATTGATTGGTTCTATTTGGTCTTGTAGTTCTTGATTCGATTGGTGTATCATCACCACCAAAGCTAAAATTGTATTCTGAATATTCATCTTGTATTTCATAAATGGTTTTTATAATACTTTCAGCTTTTTTTACTAAGGCTTCTCCTTCTAAATCATTACCATACGAATCCTTAAAAGCATCTCTATATGCATTATAAATATAACCGTTTTTATATTTATCAACTTGACTTCTTTCTTCTTCAGTGGGTTCCTTATACGACCAAAAATCATTTGATATTGTAGATACAGGTGCAGATCCAAGAGTAGTTGGGAGAGAATCTGGTAATACTGCCCCCGCTTCTATTCCTGTTTGTGTTAGACCGTTTTCTCCAAAATAGTCTCTACTAACATATACATCTATTTTAAGAGGATTATTGGTTTCCATACATGCACCACAAGAATCTATTACCATTGCTTGATATGATTCACCATTGATATTAAGAGGAATTACATCTCCGTATTGATAATAAGTAATCCCTTCCATTGAATCCCAATTATATCCTTCCCCTAAAAGATATGTAGTAGGAGCTGCAACAGCTAAATATTCCATTCCAGTATCAGGGTCTTTATACATCCACCACCCTTTTTCATTGAGTCTAAATCTTTCAGATTTATTCCCATATGGGCTCATTCCATCCCATCCTACTTTACCATCTATAAAATTTGTAAGTCTTATTTCACCAGTTGCGCTACTGCTTGTTCCCGTATTGCTTGCTTTTTCAGCATCTAATTGTTCTTTGCTAGCATAAGTTCCAAAACGTAAATATGCTAAATAATTTGCATTTGATGGAGTTACATTTCCTAAAGGTAATGAGTCCACAGTTGTATTTATTAAATTTGCGGCTGCATTTAAAAGTGCAAATGGGGGGTTTGCTATTGTTTCATAAACTGATGGATCCGCATTAGAAGGAAGTGAAAAAACTTTATTTACTTGATGTTCTACAAGCTTTCTCATATCACCTATCATATTACCATATGGAATTGACATTACATCGGCTCTTGCTTCATCAAAATTTTCATAATCTTCTCCTAAATCTTGTTCAGCAGGATTTTCACCAATATATAACTGTTTAGTCATTAAGGTAGACATTATGAGAGCGCCATTTATCGTAACTCCTCTATCTCTATAATATTTTGTTTTATTTTGAAAAGTTCTAACGAAAGCTTCTTCATCATCAGACCATCCTTCACCTTTTAAAAAGTGATCAAGTTTATTAAAAAAGTCAGCAGTGCCAGTTTGAATTGATTCAACAGCAGAGTTTATTGGCTCTATTATACCCGCTATTGCTATTACAGGTAGAAGCATCATAATTATTGACATAAGTAAAGCTGCGCCTAATCCAATAATTAAAATTTTTCTACCTGTTTTTGATTTTAAAGCAGTGCCTATCAATTTTAAATGCATTTTTGATCACCCTCTTACATCAGGCTTTTACAATCCTCCACGTTCACCAAATGATTCTAGTTCTTGTGGTGTGACTACTATATTAATTCTCATACGTCTACTACCACATATAAATAAGGCTTCCCCTTGGTTATATCTTTTAATACTATCTTTTTCATTATCATTTAAATCTATTAATTTAGCTAAGTCATCAACTGCTTGTTTTCTAAGTCCCATTACTAGATAATAAGATGCATTATCAAAGATTGCTTTACCTTGAGTTATTACAGCAGGATCAGAGAAGTCAGTTGGTTGTTGTGTACTTATTATTGTTCCTGAATTATACTTTCTAGCACGTCTTTGAACCTGTGCTAGGAAGTCCGCACCTAAAGTATTATTTCCAGCAAGTAAAATATGTGCTTCATCTACATAGAATGCTGTATTTTTACTTTTATCAAGACATAGTCCCCAAGCATATTTTAAAACGTTAAAGAACAATGCGTTTTTAATATTTGCATCAGCATTCATTAGTTCTTTTATATTAAATACTATAAATTCACTATGAAGAGTTATAGTTGTATGTCCGTCGAAATAGTATTTTAATTCGTTAGTTAATGGTCTAATCTTAATTTCTAGTTTTTCCATTATTTCTCTTTCATGAGTTCTTTCTTGCATTGCAAGTAATCTACCTGTTATTGTTGCATACACATCTCTAAAAGTTGGAAAATCTTCGCTTCTAAATCTTGCAAAGTCTGTATTGAAATCAATTCCAAATCTTCTATATGTGTCTTGAACAACTTCAGAGAATAGATTTAATACATCTTCTGTAATATCAGGTGAATAATATTTCATGAAAGCTTTAATATTTTGTAGTGCATTTGTAAGTACTGTATATCCTAGGCCTTGTCCACTTTCATCATCAGCATCTAGAATAATTTCTAGTGGATTTATCATACCATATTCTCCACCTTTACCAAGGTCAATGAAATCACCATCATAAAGTTTGGTCATATCTTCAAGTTCACCTTCAGGATCGATAGCGACAATTTGGTGAGAATTTCTTATATGGCTTCTTAGTAACACTTTAGCAGCAGTTGATTTACCACTACCAGAAGTACCAAGGATAATCATATTAGCATTATTTCTATTGTGCTCTTTTTTAATTTGATATAAAAATTGGTTAAATAGGATAACTCCACCAGAGAAATCTATACCAAGAAGTGTAGATAAACCAGGATCTTTAACACTATCAAATATAAATGGATACATAGCTGACATAGTTGCAGAAGGCATAGGTGTACCTATTCTTTCTTCAATATCTTGTTTTGGGAAAATAGGTATTATTGATTTTAAAACTTTTTCTTGTTCAAAGTTTAAAATTACCGCACTCATTTCCATTGATTCAATGAAATTTTTAACTTGAACTTTCTTTTGTTCAAGACCTTCTTTAGAATCTGCCGTAAGCATTAAATGCATTTGAAAATCGAAGATTTTTGCTTGAGAAGCTGCTAGGTTTTGAATAAAGTATTCTAAAGATTCATAGTCTTGTCTAATCCTTTCTTGGATTGTAATATCTTTTTCATTAGAATATCTATTCTTTAAATCTGCAATTTCTTTATTAAGCATTTTTCTTAATATATCAAAAGCAATAGGAATATGTTTGATAACTACTTTTATACCAGACATATTAGTCAAATCAGAAAGATAACCAGGACTTATATATTTTGGATAAGAAATTATGGTCATTATAGTGGCATATTTACCACTTATTACGAAATCACCAGGATTAAATTGAAGACCTTTAGGTGCTAATTGGGCTTTTAAACGCATCATGATGGCAACACCGTATTAAATGTAGTACTTCTTCCATTATTTAGGAAGTTATCAAGTAATACTCTTAAGTCTTCATTTGTGGTTTGCATAGCAACTAATCCTGTACCCGTAAATCCGCTTATTAAATCCCTTAATTTCTTTTGCATTACATCATCCTTCTTTTCTTGGAACAATAAATAATACTCAGTATCAACTACATCATTATCAATGAACAGTTGGGCTTTATCCAAATCTTCAGTTATTAGCTTTCTAATTTTTGGATTTGGAGTATTATTATAAAGTAATTGTAATTGTGAAATATAAAGTGTTATATCTACAGGTCTATCTGCCACTATAATCCAAAATTCATAATCTATTGTGTTATATAAATTTCTTAGAGAAATTAAAATATTAGCTTGTGATTCTGGATCAAGTATAAAGATATTTCTAGGAGTAATTTTAACACCTGTAACTTTCCATTTATTTTCCAAAATTATTGTTCCATTTTGTATATTTTCTACAGTTATCCAATTTTCTGCATACTTTCTTGCTTGTTCATCTGTCTTACTAACAGGTTTTGGTGTTGGTCTTGGTGTTGAAGCTTGATTTGTTCTTGGCGCACCACTTTGTGATTGTGGCGCATTGTTATTTTGCGGTTGAGTAACAGTTGTCCTTGGTTGTTGATTATTGGTTATAATAGCCATAATCTAAACACCTCCTTATTATTCTTTATATATTTATTTAAAATCGTCATCATCATATATACACCAGCCTCGCCATATATATATTCTGCGTTGTGTAAAAAATCTAAATATATTCATAATTACCACTAATACATTGTGATAATTAGGTACTGGCATAACTAAGAATGCACATATTCCTGCAGGTAATAAAGTAATTATTACTTGCCACAATTCTTTTGTTAATCCTAACATAATTAGTACTAAGGTAACTCCTATACCTGATGCTAAAATACCTAAATCTATAGGTCTAAATAATCCTAAGATTAACTTGCTTTTTTTAGAATTAGCAGGTATTAAATATGATTCATCCATTTATATCACCCTTTTTCTTATTTTTTACCACTATTCATTAACTTTTCTTCATGTTCAACAACTTTATTAGCAACAGATTGTGCATATTTATCAATTTCTAATCTTTCGGCTGCTGTAGTAGGTCTTATAGCATCACCAGCATCATCATATATATTTTGATAGAAGTTTCTTACAATGCCATCGGCACCTGTTACATTGTTTTGATAATCACCACTGTATGTTTCTGGATCTATTCCCGCAGATTTACAATATGATTCGTATGCACCTTTATTTTTAAAGTTACCATCAGAATTAACTTGTAACTCTGTTCCATTTGTAAGACCTCTATTAACACGATCTTTTATAATATCCATAGCATTTTGCATATTTTGAACTTTATATCCCGCATTTATTGCATTAACTTTAGCAGCTTTTAAACCAGGCGTTTTTTCTCTTTCTGGAGTTGCATATGCTAATTGTCTTGTTAAACTGTCTTGCCCTGCAGCTATCATTCCACCAAATCCAGCATCTCTACCTTTTAATGTTTGCGAAACTAAATTTCTACCCAATACTGATCTGTTATATACACCTTTATCATTATAATTTTTCTTTTGTAATCTAGCTAAAGATTCAGCAGCTGTTGCTTTTCCACGGATTTTTGTGTTATTCCAAGAATTTTTCAAATTTTCTCGGATTGCTTTACCTTTTTCACCCTTGCCGCCTTTAACCAGTCCTTTAACTGTTCCTGCAGCAACACCTCCTAAAAGACCAGCACCAGCACCAACTGCTCCTGCAGCAGCACCTCCTAAAAGACCAACACCGGCACCAACAGGTCCTGCTTTTGAAAGCTTATTTCTAAAGCTAAGACCATAATCACTTGATCCATCGCCTTTAATACCAAACATATCTTTAATTAGATCTGGTGCTTGTTTAGCAAACATTAATAACCCCAGAATTACTGCAGCTTTAGCAAATAAAGCTGTAGCAAAATCAACAGATTCATTAACTTCACTTAAATTGTTTATTAATGAAGGTACTAAACGTATAATATATATAATAAAATATATTATTGCCAAGCGAATAAATATATCAGCATATGCCATTAATGAAGATTTTGCCCATTTATAAAATGGTCCATCTTTTTTACCATCAATATAACTTACAATTGGAATGGGTGCAATAATTTGATAAAAAGAAAGTTTAGCTACTCTAAGTCCAATATCCAAACAATATACAGCGAATATAAATGCCGCAAAACCTCCTGCTATTGTCGAGATTAAAAATGTATAGTCGATACAAAATTCGTCTTTTCCTGTATCACTGCTCTCATATACATTTGTTATTACCGGAAACATTGTAGACACCCCTGTATTTGTATCTACGGCACCACTGTCTGATATTCTATAAAGCTCAAGTAACGCAGATAGGCTATCATTACATGCATCTTTTGCGTCAGCGTTCAAAATTGTGCTTGGATCTAAATCTTCTATATTCATAATATTCTGATCAGGATTTTCCATAGCATTAGCATTTATCGAAACAAAACTAGAAAATATTTGATTTGATATATTCTGTCCATCGTCTATATCTTCTGAGCTATTATCGTTGTAATTATCATTACCAATTATAACTTTTCCAATAACATTTTCAGATAAAACAATTTCCTGTAATTGATAAGCTCTGTTAAATATTTCGGGTATAATAATAATTAGTGCCAACATTACAAAAATTCTTGTAGCAATTTTTCCAACACTTTTTTCCCCTTTAGATCCATCACTAGGACTTACCATCATATTTATAAGTACAAAAACAACTTTAAATAATGCATAGACACCTATTAAAACATAAAGTCTCTCAAATAATTCAACATAGAAAGGATCTTCAGAAGAAAAGAGTCTAATTTGTGAGATAGCATTGAATAAATTATAAAAAATTCTGACACATGTATATACTACCAAATCCAAAAGCATGAAGAGTAATCTAAAAAGTGTCATAAATAATCTTTCATACCATGCCATACCAATTTACTCCTTTCTCAGAATCTAATTAATGCGTCTAAACACGTATTTCCAAAACCAGCAACATTTAAAATAAAACTTAATATCATAGGTACAAAAAATATTGTTATCCCTATTATCAATCTTTTTACAAAATCACTCTGAGCTTGTTTTATTTTTTCATCATTTTGTGCCACTATAGCTTTAACAAAATCTATAGTACCAAGCAAAATCAGAAGTATTGGAATAAATATTTTAACCATGCCCAATATATCTTGAATATATCCTGCTGTACAAGGATAATCAGGACACGCAGAAACTTCTTCGACAGGGCAATCCAAAGTATCTGCATAACCTAATTTATATCCAACAAAAAACATAAAAAAGGTTAATACAATTAATAATTTATAACTTTTGTATCTATTTTTGGACATGCTAAAACCTCCATACAGTATAAGATATATACATTATATCATAAAATAAATCAAAAAAACAGAAAAAATTAATTTTCTGTTTTTGGTATTTTTATCCTGTTTTTTAAACGTCTACTTTACATTCAGCATTGTTAGGACTAGTAATACATTTTAAACATTGTGTATCTGTACTTTGATTTAACATACTCATTAATAAAGTAACAATACTAGGTATAAAGAATATAATTACCCCAACAATTGCTCTTTTCAAAAGTGTTGATTGAGCTTTTTTAATTTCATCATCTTTAGAAGCCATAACAGCTTTTGTTAAATCGATACTTCCCATTAAAATAAGTATAATTGGAACAGCAATTTTAATTATTGTTATAATATTCCCAATAAATCCAAATATAGATAATAAACCTGTATCTGGATCACATATACCAGTACCATCAGCTGCACTTGCCATAATATTAATTAAATCCATATATTTTCCTCCTCAAAAGTTATCAATAATTTAATTACAAAACAATTATATCAATATATATTTATTTTGTAAATAAAAAATCTTATTTTTGAACATTATTTACATCATCTGTGCTATTATTTTCTTCAACTTTAGCTTTTATTACATCTATATAGTAATATTTGGGTGTTGTAGATGTATCTTGTACTTCTATGACAATTTGATTATAGCCTTCTTTAAATTTTTCGTTACCTTTAACTGATACACTTGCACCTTTTTCATAAGGTACTATTGTTATATCTAAATAATCAACATCATTGTTTACTTCTACTAAATATGCATATCTTTCAGGATTAAAATCAATTTCATAGTTTTCTATTAGCATATCTTGTA
This sequence comes from uncultured Bacilli bacterium, assembly GCA_944372025.1. Taxonomy (GTDB): domain Bacteria; phylum Bacillota_I; class Bacilli_A; order RF39; family UBA660; genus JAFSEX01. The sequence goes on from CALVYE010000002.1 coordinate 16,777, forward strand.
TTCCAGGATTTTGAACTTCTTTTTTTACACCTTTTGTAAAATATAAAATGGTCATTACTATTAGAAGAACTGCTAAAGTAATATTTACAATAAATGATACTTTAAATCCTTTTTCCATATCTATAGTAAACATAGTATCAACTCCTATTATGTCTATATTATAACAAAATAATGATTTATTAACAATAATAAAAAAGCAAATGTTATTTGCTTTTTACACATTACAATACTTTAATATAAATCCCAATCAGTATCATCTGCAGGTTTTGTTATGACCTTGGTTTCTCCTTTAACAGGAAAAGTAAATAAATTACCTACTATAGGTAAATTGAAACTAATATATGTTGTAACTTGATAATATATATCTTCATCATTAGTACCTGTTCTTAATCCCTTTATACATACACCTTTAGTATTTTCAGGAGAAACCCCTCCTTCTTCTCTACTTGAACAGTCTACATTTCTATAATATCCATTGTTAGTTATTACTTGACTTATTTCGACTTCAGAATTTTCATTATATCCTTCAAGCTGTTCTAATTTATTTATTACTGAATTTTTAATTCTAAATGCTTGTGAATAATTTATCGCAATTGCAAGAAAAGACGCAAAAAAGAAGATGAAAATAATCATCAGCTTAAATAAAAACGTACTTCCAACTGCTTCTCTCATTTTACATCATCTTCCTTTTAAAAAATATAGGTTTTTATAAACATTTTAAATTAAGCATCTGTACCTGTGATATTACCATCTGCATCTACATTGATTATTGTACCATCTCCACATGTACACTGACCACCGCCGCCCTCTGTTTTAACATAACTTGTGGCTTCGCCTTCTGGGCATATATTTTTACAGGTATTTAAATTTAAACTCCCTTGAATAGCAGGCCAAACAAATGCATAAAACAATGCCACTATTGCTGCTATTGCAACTATTGTTACAACTGTCATATTTAATTCTCCAGTTGCCTCTTTCATTAACCATCAATCCTTTCACTCTTATTATTAACAATTATATTGTATAATATTTATTTAAATTATTCAACATTTTGTTTAATTATTTACATTATTTTACATACCAGTATTTTGTAACATCATTAACATTGATACCATAAGTAATACTACTACTCCTCCACCTGTTACTCCAAGCATTACCATAGTTTTACTTTGCATTTTTTCTAGACGTTCCTTATATTTTTGCTCACGCGCTTTATTTTGCAATGATGAAACAGTTTTTGAAAGTAACAATAATTGTTCTTGTTTATTTTCTTGGATACCAAGCCCAAGTCTATATAAAAGTCTCATCATACGCATTGAATCTCTTACGGGATAAGTTTTTGCGAATTCCATATATGGATCTATTGAAGAATCTCCAGCTTCAATTTTAGCAATTAAGGTTCTAAGTCCTTGTTTAAATATGTCTGGAGCATCATCAACAGACTTAGCAAGCGCAACAGGTACGGTATAATGTTGAACTAGTACTTCTATAGTTTTTAAATAGTATGGTAATAATAAATCAATATCATGTAAATGTTTTTTGTAATATGATTTTAAATTAAAATATTGTGATTTAAAAATATATCCTGCAATTAATCCGCATATTAATATATTTAAAAAACTAATATTAGTAATAAATAGTATAAACATTATTCCAAAGATTAATACTGCATTTTTAATTCTTTTGTTGAATAAAACATCTGGATTTACATTTTCACCGTATTTAGCCATAACTAGAAAGTCATAGTCATTTTCTTTTAATAGTTTTACATACACACTATTATCTTTAAAAAATTGATTGGTATTTACTGAACCATTAACGAATAATATTATAAATATTATTGCGGCTACCACTAATATTTCCCACATTATTCAGCACCTACATTCTCATTATAATATTTTTCACCATTAAGTAAAAATCCACTATTGAATAATAATATCGCATGAAGTGTCAACTGAACATACCATAAATCTAACATTTTTACATATGAATCTACACCTAATAATAATTGTATAACTGCTACAAGCAAGTATAACATTATTCCATACATTAAAAATCTTTTATGGAAGTCTTGTCTATCCATTCTATCTCTATAAACACCTTCTACAAGAGTATCTATGTCGAGTGACATATTATCTAGAGAATCTGTAATATCATGTGCACCTTCTTTGGTAACTTGTAAAAATAATTGATGCATGTTTTTAACTATGTAGTATGGATATTTAATATTCATATATTCTATTGAATCATCTATTTGTCCGTTTTCATATGCCATTTCTACCATTTTTTTAACATCACTTAATACAGGATCTTCTAAAACTCCTGATGCAGCAACTCCTTCAATGGCTTTTACGAAAGATTTTGTTGTTTGATACTCCATTATTGTATTAGTGGCATATACTTGAATTTGTTCAAAGATAAATTCACTATATACTCTTTTATATCTTAAATATGCAAGATATGGTATTACAGCTACTGCTATTAGAGCATAGATTATAGACCATATTATACTATAGAAATATAAATATGAAATACCACCAGCTACACCAGCAAATATTACTACTTGAGTTATATATTGTCTAGGTGTATAGTCAGCTTTTAGATCTCTGACTTTCTTTCTCATTTCTTTATATGAATATGGTGCTATCTTTTCATATACTACTTCTAATTTTGCATTGACATATTTATAAAGGCTATCTCCTTTTTTAGAACGGTATGTTATTATGAATAATGCAATAAATGCAATTATAACAAATATAAGAAAATCCATAATATCACCTACTTTACATTATTATTTCTTCTTCTTGAACTTCTGGAGCCATAACAGATTTTGGTAAAGTTATTCCCTGTGCATCTAAATATCCAATTAAATATTTGGTTGGATTACTTCTAAAAATTCTTCCATCAGAAGTTTTTTTGTAAATTGCATGATGTCCAGGTTTATTATCTTCGGTAACAAAGAACTCTGTAACTTCAACAATTTCTCTTTGAAATCTATTATATTCTTTTGAGAAGTAACCTCTAATATGAACACCTAATTGTACATATCTATGAATTGAGTTTAAGAATTGTTCAATATCTTGATTTGATTCAAGCAAACTATACATACGACTAGGTATAGATTCGGCTTTATCAGAGTGAATTGTAGACAATATGTTATGTCCTGATGAAATAGAGTTTCTTACTGCCATAACTGCTTCTGCACTTCTGACTTCGGATAATAATATCCATTTAGGGTTTTGTCTCATACATGTTACTAATACATCTGAATATGAAGCAATGTTATTTGTTTTCATCGCAACTATATCTCTATGTGGAAAGATTCTGTCTAAGTGTAATTCTAAGGTGTCTTCTATAGTAATTAGTTTTTCATTTTCATAAGTATGAGAAGCTAAATACTTAACAAACTCTGTTTTACCAGATCCAGTTTCCCCACTTACAATAATATTACAGTGTCCATGAACGCATTCTATTAGAAAATCATGTACATCCATCGTTACATAATTTTCATTTAATAGTTTATCTTTATTAAGTCTTATTTTAGCAGGGGTTTTTCTTAATACTGCAGCAATTCCATTTCTTGCGATTGAGTCATGAACAAAGTTAAGACGAAGTTCTGAACCTTCGGCATCAAGAAAAGGTTCTGCCATATTAAAAGTCTTACCCATTGCGTTAGAACATTGGAATGCAAGTTTTTCCATTAAAGCATTGTTAACTTCAGGATTTTCAATTCGATAAACTCCCTTTGTTAAAGATTTTAACCACAGATTTCCACCATTACTATATGATATATCAGTTATATCATCGTTATCTAAGTATTGTTGTAGAGGTCCAAAATCTATATGTTCAAATACATTATCATTCATTATTATTCTTCCTCAGTATTATTTTGAATTTCGTCAGTAGAATCATCTGTTAATTGATCTTCTGGAACATTAACTGTTCTATCTTCAATATATTGCCTTAAATATGAGCTTGTTACTTCTACTGCTCCCTCATATTCATCATCACTAATAGATTCTACAACAGGTACTGGTATTAACTCTACATTTAAGTAATTTGCTTTTCTAAGAAGTAAGTGTAAATCTTCACTAACACCAAAAATTAGTGTAGATGGTGTCCTATTTTCTTCAGTATTTTCAAATACATCTCTACCACTTGAATCTAAAACCGCTAAGACTTTTACATCTTTAAGTAACATTCCAATCATTGGCTTACCAGTATCATCTTCTGCTTTCATATAAATATTTACATATGTATCATCCATTATAGCATTACCATATGTGTCAGCAAAGTTAATAGAAAATGCATATGGTATTTGTCCCTCATCAATTTTTAGTAAAACTGAAGATGGTATTTTTGAACGGTCTACAACGTTAACATTTCTTATTAGAACTGAACCTTGTGGTATTAATGAATTTATATTCGCATATGCCCCATTTTCAAAAGCACTATTAAGTTCAGCAGCACTTCTTATTACTGACGCTCCAGCTGTATTAGAGCCCATCATTTTATCATACATTACTTTTGCAATTTGTATTGTTTCAACCATATCTGTTGTTATCCTAGTTCTAGGTTGAATGTTTTGTTTAGCAACAACAACTGATATTTGTTCAACTTGTTGATTTATTCTCCAATTATATCCAAAGTAAAGTATAGCTATACCAACCAAAGTCCCTAATATTGTTACTGTGTTTTTATTAGTAATAAATTTTTTTAATGAAGCAACAAAATTGTTCATAAACACTTCCTCCTATCATAATATAATAATTATAACATAATTATTTTTTTTAAGCGATATATTTTTTTGATTTTTATTATAAAAATAGAACAATACACAAAATATTGTTCTATTCTATATTAGTAGTTTCTAAAATTGCATCTATTCTGTTAACTATATCAAATTGATCTCCTGTAAAGCTAAACACATTACTTTTTGCTCCCACACTTAAACTAACTTTCGGAGGCATTTCTACTATATCGAAAAAATTAATATCATATGTTTTCGTAAATCCAGCACTTTCAGCATATCTTCTAATAAAGTTTTCTACAAATTTTTCTTTATCTATTGCTAATTTATCATATTTTCTATAATAGGCAATATCTACAGAATCTATCATTGCTGCTTCTGTAATTTCTTTTACTAGATAATAATTTTGATCATTTGTACTTGTTATGTCTTGAAATAGAAATACTATTGCTATACCTAAAATTCCTATTACAATTATAAAATATCCCCAAAATGACTCTTTCATTTAATCACCATCTTCTGAAAAATCTCCAATTTTTTTTCTTCTCTCATTATTGCTTGGCAGTTTAATATTATCTATTTTCCCTAAATTAGCACTATCAGCGTTTGAATTGCAATTTGTTCCATTCAAGAGACATGTTAAAAAATTACTTGTTCTTTCAACACTGTTATATTCTGTAGATAAAGTATCCCAATCAAGATACCCTTTATTACTATCTTGCAAATCATTATATTTTTGAATTCTAGATATAAGATCAGGAGTTAATTTAATTGAATATATTGGATCACTATAAACTGTATCTCCTTTTATATTTGTACTTGTTCCTGTAATGTATTCTTCAACTTTTGTATTACGAGAATTCAATGCTTGTCCAAACCAATTTGGTCCAATATCTCTATTATTTGGGAATGGGTTAGTAAGAGATATAGGTCTAAAATAATATGGAGTATTATTAACCTTTATAGGCGGAGTTTCATCATCAGGAGGGTCAGGATCGTCATCATCAATACAAGTGCCATCTTTAATACAATTTGCAACTAAATATGAACAAGTATATGGTTTATTTCCAGAATTTATTTCTCCTAATAACCCACCATTGTTGATACTTATTTCGAAATCATAATATCCTGATTCATCATTTACACTTGTATATATTTTATTTCCTCCATCTAAATAATTTGATGTAATTATTGGTTTTTTACCTGTATAATTATTATAACTGTCATCTCCTCCTACTTGATTTATATAATATTTAGGCAACATCATATTATATGATACATCAAAACTAATTGATTGAATTACATTGTAAGAATTATAATTGTAAACTGGATAAGATCGATATCTTCCATAACGATCATAATAGGATTCATAATGATCAATGCATCGATAACTACGTCTTCTTGTGCTTATTTCAGGAATTTGAGATTTAAGATCAGTAAGTATGACAGTAGTTTCATCTCCATTACTATTATTATCATTGTTGTCATTTGCAAACATATATATATATTCTTTTGTATTTCCTACACCTGGCAATATTTGCTTAAAAGTTATTGTTTGATTTTTAAGGTTATTAATATCAATACGATTATATGCTGTTTCCATTGCCTCATTGTAATCATCAATATCATCCTCTAAGTTATCACACCACTTGTACCCTCCTCCTGAATATGTATTTGAAGGTTCATTACCAGTAATTGAAACAGTATCCACTATTTTTAGATTATATTCAAAACCTCGACCAGCATCTATCATTGGATAAGCTTTATTTTTATTTGGATAATTTGTAGAAGTAATCTCAAATGTTTCTGTAACTTGTATTTCTGAATTACTCTCTGTGTATTCTCTTTCCCATGGTTGATTTTTGCAAGTTCGATTTCTCCCATCATCATCATATTTTTTTATTTCATCATCTGAAGAATCACATACTTTGTTCCAATTTGAATTTATTTGTTGTGTTGTTATAGGGCAACAAATTAAAGCGTTTTTTTCAAAAGTTTCCTCGTCTGCACTTTCACAACATTCTTCTCTGTGAGAAGAAAAATAATCGGCATTATTACATTTATTTTTTTCAACTATAATATTTTTGCATCTAGATGTGTTTTTATATTGATTTGTTTTACAACAATGATTCGAATCATTTATATTAACATTCCAACTACAACTTTTTTTACATCTAGAATCATTTTGGTATTCTGGATAATTACAACAATGTGATTGATCAGATCTATCAACGTTCCATTTGCATGAAAATTCATATCCTGAACATTTTTGGTTGTATTGTTCTTTTATAAAAGGATTATTAAGATATGATGCAAATGTTTTTAATGTTGGAAGTTTTTCTCCATTAACGTATATATTATAATCAATTTCAGGATTTGGATTACAACATAATTCTTGCATATTCCAAACAGTAGAATTCCATACATTTGGATCATTTATTGTTGCTGCACCATTTGAACCATCACTTCCACAACATGTTTCAGGATATTCATAGCAACATTCATTTTCGTGTTTATATGCATAGCTTTGATCCTTACATTGATTGTAATTTGGATCATCATATTCAAATACAGCTACAAAAGGTACCCAATAATGATATACTCTAGATACATCTTCTCCTCCCCCACTTATTCCATTCCATCCTAATCCAGCCCAAGCCGCATTATCTCCCATTGCTGTTAATCTTCCTACATATACATTGTATGAAAATTCATTATTAGCTTTATCCAGTCCAATTTTTGATACTGTATAGTTTTCAACCTTCCAAGTATTCCAAAAGTCAAATGTACTTTGATTTAAAGGATCAGGTTTACTATTATTAAAATTTAATGCTTCTATACTTATAAGTTCTACATTATTTTTATCTTGTAATTGAGTAGGTAATGGGTCACTTACATTGTATGATAAATCCATTAGTGGACACACTTGAATTCCAAGTCCTCCAGCTACTTCCCAGTAACCATCTCTTCCTACCCAAGCATCGATTCTTCCTGAATCATAAAAATACATTCTTATTCTTTTACCATTATCTATTGATTCTGTTTTATATTTAGCTCCATCTACTCCCATTCGTCTTAATTCTTCTATGGCACATTTATTCATACCAGTATCTGATGAACCAGCATTTGTATCATTCTTACAAAATGATTGTGCACCAGAATAATGTGATCCATCAAATCTTCCAAAAGTAGGCAATTCACTACTTGGACATGTACTTCCCCAAGCATCATAACTTCTAGCATATATTTTAAATGGAAACATTAGCAAAATAAATAAACCTAAAAAAACTATATTTATTTTATTTTTCATAGTATCCTCCTTTTTCTTTTAATAGTTCTAAAAATTATAATTAATATTATTATAAAGATAATTACTACGATTGAAATTATTAAAATCATATTTATATTTAAGGGATTATTTGTTTCATCTATATTATTTTCTACAATAGTTTGTTCTTCTTTTATTAAACTTTTTTTATATTCTGATAGTTCTTTTTGAAATGTGTCTTCATTTATTATTCCTTGATAGTCTGGATTACAAAGTTGAAACTCGTTATAGTCTATATTTTCGCATTCTTCTCTATCAGCAAATAAATTATATTTTTTTATATAAATATTTTGATCGGTAGATATATCTAAATCACAGTTTATTTCATTACTAAAAAGAAAACTAAATTTGTATGATCTTCCTCCTTGATAATTTCCACCTGTTACAGTATTATTATTACTAATATACTCTGTACCTCCTGTATCATAAATTATTATATCGTTAGGTACATTATAAAATGTTATAGAAAAATTATTATTTCCGAGATGATTAAATTTATATTTTATACTTTTAATTTTATTATATATTTCATTTGTTACTTCTTTTGAACACGTTTGTGCAAAAGTATTTACTGGTATTAAAAATAACATTAATAAAATCAAAAAATTAAATATTCTTTTTTTTAAATAATTCATACTACCCTCCTATGATATATTCATATTAATTATAACACATAAAATATAATAAAAAACAGCTATTTGGCTGTTTTTTATTATATTTTTATTTATTTAATGTTTTCTTTAAAACTTTTTCAGTAGATTCTTTCTCAATTGAATAACCATTTTCGTATACAGTAGGATTTAAATACTTTGCATAGTATTCTTCTAAACATAAATTTTCTTCAACCATTTTTGTAGCAACATCAATTCCTACATATCTATATACCCAAGGTTGATATTCTCTACGAGTGATAAATTTTTTATCTTCAGGGAATCGTTCTACAAAGCCATATTTATATGCATTATTTTTCAACCAGTTATACATTTCATTATATCTTTGTTGATAAATTAGGTTGCTATTATAATTTTCTTGTTCCTGTTCTGTTAAAGCCCTATAATTGTTCACTATATATTCATACATAATATTTTCGCTATACATCAAAGATATTGTTAATCCCGTTCTAAATTCTGAACAATTTGGATTAATACTGTAGTCAAATGCATATTTTTCAAGAGTCCCCTGAGGTATTCTAGTCATTCCTTCAAATCTATATGAATATAATTCGGATGACGCTTGATTATAGTTTAAATAATTTTCATATGCTCTCAAATTGTTAGGATGTTCACCAGTTTCAAGATTATAAGCATTAGACATATTAGTATATTGCTCTTCGGCTTCTTTTCTTAAAAACGCCGATGTAGGTGAAATTCCGCCAGTAGGTGCATATTTGTGTTCGACAAGATCCTTTGGTTCATAATCTTTTGGTATAGAATTATATCCATTTACTAATACTGTCATACTGTCCAAATTAGTAGCTGGTTCTACATCCTTAGGATCTGCTTCATAATGAGATAGTCCATTATAAGTGATATCTCCTTCTTTATTATTTACTGTAACTAAAATGTATTCTCTATCCAAATCCATATTAACATCCATAATAACTTGTTCAATAGATAATTCTGGATGTTGTTTTCTGTATTCTACATATCTTTTTGTATCTTTTGGATTATAGTTTACATCTAATACATGACTTATTACTTCTTTTTCAATTTCATCTAAGGTGCTTTCTTCTTTTTCTATTGTTACTGTTTGTTCTTTATCATTCCATTCTACTTCTGCACTTAACGTCTCTGCTACTGCTCTTAAGGGTATCAATGTTCTATCATTTAATATTGTTGATGCACTATCAAATGTTTTTGTTTCACCATTTAAATCAAAAGTGTTTGTTCCTATTGTATGGGTTAATACATCTCCTTCTTTTGTTAGTGCCATTACTTTATTTTCACTATTATTATAATATATTATACATCCCATGCTTTCAAATACTTTTCTAAATGGTACTAGCGTTCTATCATTTACTAAGATTGGCTTTTGGTCAAATTCTATTTTCTCTCCATTATAATATACTTCTATTTCTTCTTGTGTATTTGTTTTATTTTGTCTTATATTATTTGCGCTTACATAATTGTTTTCTTTTGCTAATACTATGCTGTTACTCCCTAGCAGGATTGTTCCTGCTACTACTATACTTCCTATTTTTTTCATTATTTCTTTTTTTTCTTTCTTCATTTTTTCTCCCCTATCTTTTTTCAAAGGATAGTTTTATCATTAGAAGAATACTGCTGTTATCTAGTAGGTTTTTTTACCTAACTATCGCTTTGTCTACTTATTATAGTTATTTTTTCTGTTTTGTCAAATTTTGGTTTTTGGTGTTTAGCAAGTTCTTTAATGCTTTCAACTGATAATCCTGTTATGTTAGAAATTAAATTAATATCTAAATTATTAGAAATCATATTTTTGGCGATTTCTCCTTTTTCTTGATTTATTCCTTGATTTATTCCTTTTATCATTCCCTGTTCTATTCCTTGTTTTATACCCTGCTTTATTCCCTGTTTTATACCTTCATCAATACCTTGTTCTAAGCCTTCTTCTATTCCTTTTTTAATACCTTCATTAAACCCTTCTTCTTTTGCTTTTTGTCTTTCGAAACTTAAAATACTTGCTCTTACTTTTCTCTCATGAAGTTCTCCATCATATAGTCCTATAATATGTTCATCATTACTTAGTCTCTCGACTTCATTTACTAAGCTTTTACCTATTTCTCCCATATAATAACTCCTTTTTTCTATCTCTTCTAAATTTGTAGCTTTCAAAATTTTTACCCATATATTTAACTTTTCTTTTATAGTTTCATTGTAGCACATTTTATTTATATAATCTATATCTATGTGATGGATTTCTAAGTTTTCTGTAAGTAAATTTTTACCTTTGGAATCATATAATTTATATATTACTTTTTTTCTTTTATTTTTTGTAACACTAAAGTTATTGAAATTAATTTGTATACACTTTTTTGTTTTGTTATATTCATCATCGGTAATAAATTGCTCTGAAAAAATTTTACAAATATACGCAGTATTTCTTTCGATTAATCCAGGATAATTTCTATTAGCGTTCATTTCTAAATTTATTATTTCTTTCTCATTTAATTCTATAATTACATCTACACTTTTCTTTTTATCTTTTTTATTATTTTTAATTAACTCACTATTTAATATTTTTATTTTACCTTCTAAGTACTCGTAATCCATATTAAAATAATCACTCAAAAATTGAGTTAAAATTTTTATATTTTTTTCGTTTCCGAAAAGTGCTTTAAACATAAAATCATATGTTAAAGGTATTATTTGTTTTTCTTTTATCATGATAATCCTCCTATAAGAAAGGTTATCATGTTATAATTTATTAGTAAAATTTTACTTTTTAAATATTTAATGAATTTCTGATTTAAATGCTAAAATTCATCAAAGTAAATTTATAATATTTAATATGTATTTTATAACAATTTATAAATTTTACATATTTTTAACTAAATGTTATAATTATTTTGGAGGTTAAAAGATGAAAAAAGCAATATTGAGTTTATGTGTATTAGTTGTAGGAATACTTTTTATAACAGGATGTTCAAAAAATGGTTTAGTAGAAATTGACTATAAAGAATTTAAAAATTTAATAGATAACAAAGAAAGTTTTATTCTGTATGTTGGAAGTACTGATTGCCATAACTGTTCTGAATTTACTCCTAAATTTGAAGAAGTTTTAAATGAGTATAATATTGATAAAGCTAAAATAATAGAAATAGATAAACTTAGTGATGATGATAGAAATGAATTTAATAAAATAATAAATGTATCGGGAACACCTACTGTAGTTTTTATTGAAGATGGACAAGAAAAATCTATGACTAATAGAATAAATGGTAATGTAGATAAAGAAAAAATAATATCTAGGTTTAAATCAAATGAATATATAAAATAAGAAAGTTCTAAGTTAAATGAACTTTCTTATTTTGTTATATAATCTTTTCCTTTAAAGGTATCATATAAAAGTAAATCATTAAAGTTTTGTTGTCTTAAGGCTTCATATATCATTATTGCTACTGTATTAGATAAATTTAAAGCACGTATTTTATCATTAGTCGGAATTCTAAGACACTGTTCAAAATTTTCTTTTAATATTTCTTTTGGAATTCCTGTGCTTTCTTTTCCAAATACAAAGTATATATTTTCGTTAGGGTTAGAATAATCAAAGTCAGTGTGTTTTTTATTTCCGTAACGACTTAGAAAATAAAATGTCCCTTTGTTTGATTTTAAAAATTCTTCATAATTTTTATATACAGTATAATCACAATTTTCTATATAGTTAGCTCCACTACGTTTTACACTTTTCTCATCTAAAGAAAAGCCAAGTGGTTCTATTAAATGTAATTTAACATCTGTCCCTGCACATGTTCTCATAATATTACCAGTATTCATTGGTATTTCAGGTTCATATAATACAATGTTTATCATTTTAAATATTCATACTCCTCTAGTAGTTGAATTATTAAATCATTATTAATGTTATTTTGATCATCACTATTTAATATATCAGTAAATTTAGAGTTTTTTAATATGGCAATACTAGGTACGTTATCATTTAGTTTTATTCCACTTTCATTGAAATCTTTTTCTATACTTGAAAGATTTGATAAATCGGTAACATTTAAAAATACGGTTTCATCTTTAAGTTCATTATCATCTATAATTTTATATAATTCTTTTTCTAATTTTATACAATTTTTACAATTAGTTTTACCTATGTATACAATAAGATTTGGATTTTCTATACTAAAATTTTTAAATTCTTCATAGTTAAGCTCATTTATATATTTAGAAATATATGAATTATCTAGTTCATTTTGTTTATAAGCTTTATACCATGAATTCAAATATAAAACTACTAGTATAGTCGCTATAACAATAACTGCATAAATTATATAATTTTTCTTAGGTATTTTTCTATCCATAAGTACCACCATCCTATTATTATTTTAACATATCAATTAATCATTGTAAATTATTATATTTTAATTTATAATTAATTTGGTGAAATATATGAATAAGAAAAAAGTCATAATTATTATAATAGTTATATCATTTATTATACTCAGTATAAGTGGTATTCTATTATTTGATTATATAAATAATAAAGAAGATACAAATAAGTCAAATACAAATATTTCTAATGTTGAAAGTCTTCAAAAACTAGGTTATTCTAAAGAGTCGATTGAACAACTGGAAAAATTGGATATACTTGACAAAGTTTTAAAAAATGAATATTCAAAAACATTAGATGTTGCATTAAGTTCTAATAAATTTAAAAGTGAATACTTAGATTTATATTTGAATGTTGAATATTTAGATAAAGAAGACTTTATAGATAAAATTAATGCTTTAAATGACAAAGGATATACAATTGAGGAAATTAATTTTATATTATCAAAAATTAATTATGAAGATATTACATATATTTTAGAATCAAACTATATAGAAAATATTAAGGATTATTTAAACATTGAAAACATGGATATTCAAAAATTAAGAAGATATATTGATTACTACAATAATAATTCAAGCAAAGATTTAAGATCAGTAATAAATTATGTAAATATGGATATGGACAAAACTCCTTATGTAGATTATAAGACTGTGGAAGATCCCAATAATATATTGGTATTAGTAAATAAATATAATAAACTTGCTGATGATTATAAACCTGATGATTTAGAGAGAATTAATACTAATTATTCAGTACGAAACTTATATTTAAGGAAAGAAGCAAAGGAAGCATTTGAAGCTTTATGTAGAGATGCAAGTTCTTTAGGATTAAGTATACGTGCGATTTCAAGCTATCGTACTTTTGATTATCAAAAAGGTTTATATGATAATTATGTTAGTGTAAATGGTGTAGAAGAAGCTGATACATATTCAGCACGACCTGGATTTTCAGAACATGAAACAGGACTTGCAACCGACGTTATGGGAAGCAATGGTAATTATACAAGATTTGCTGAAACTAATGAATATACTTGGGTTGTAAATAATGCACATAACTATGGTTTTATAATTAGATATCCAAAAGATAAAGAAAATATTACGAAGTATATGTTTGAATCTTGGCATTTAAGATATGTAGGGAAAGATGCAGCAACATATATGTATGAAAACAATTTATGTTTAGAAGAATATTTAGCATCTAAATTAAAATAAAAAAAAGTCACTGGTTTTTTAAAACCCAATGACTTTTTTATTTTTTTGACCTTTTTTACCATGTATAGTATTTTTTTAAATCCATCTCGCACTTTCTACTTCTGAACCGTCAAACTTTGATGATAATTCGATTAATTTCATCGTAACTTTATATGTATAATATTTTGTATTTTTATCTATTTCATGTAGTTTAGGTTTTAAAAATTGTCTAAATCTATAATCATCTACATACTTTGATAAAGCATTATCTAATTCTCCTAAAAATTCAATTTCTTCTTTGCTTTCCATATCAATATTATCTATAAGTTTTATATAGAAATTTATCATTGTTTCTGAGAAAGTATCTCCTTCAAAAAATTCATATGAATTAATTTTTTCATAGTTAGGACATATTTCTAATAATCTATTTAATCTAGTTTTAGTATCCATTATCATCTCTCCTTTTATATACTACTGAAATATTCTTAAGATATCATTAAAGGTTACCAGAATCATTAATCCTATCAGTAAGAAAAATCCTATTGAATGAATTACATTTTCTAGTTTTGCATCTATTGGTCCACCTTTAATTTTTTCTATTATTAAGAATAATATTCTTCCACCATCAAAAGCGGGAAAAGGAATAAGATTTATAAATCCAACGTTAATACTTAAAAATGCAATTAAATATAAAATACTACTAAATCCTGCTTTCGCACTATCACCAATTATAGAATATATACCTACAGGTCCAGATATATTACCTAATGAAACTTTCCCTGTAAATAATCCTCCAATTACTGTAATCATCGATTCTGTTAAAGATACTAGTTTTGACGATGCATATTTAATAGATGAAAAAAATCCATACTGTTTTGTAGGATCCATCCCTACTCCAAAGTAATATGTTGTTTGGCCATCTACTTCTTTCTTATCAGGTTTAATATTTATATTTTCAGTTTTCCCATTTGCTTTTTCAACTTCAAATTTTACCACTTTATTTGAGTCAACTAATTGTAATTTCATAATTAATTCATCCCAATTGCTAACTCTTTTACCATCGATACTTAGGATTCTATCTCCTACTTCTAATCCTGAATCATATGCAGCAGATTCTTTATCTATTTGACCTACTAAAGTTGAAGTTGATGGTGCTCCATAACATAAAGCTATTAAAAACAATAATACAAATGCTAAAATAAAATTGAATAATGGTCCTGCAAAAATAGTAAGAAATCTTTGTAACCATGTTTTACTTTGCATTCTTTTTTCTTTAGGTATTTTTTTGTCGACCTCTACTTCTTCGCCAGCCATTGAAACAAATCCCCCAAGTGGTATTAAACGAAGACAGTACTCAGTTTCACTTTTAAATTTTTTACCAAAAATTTTAGGACCCATACCAATAGAAAACTCATAACAATATATACCTGCTTTTTTAGCAAATATAAAATGTCCTAGTTCATGTATAAAAACTATTACTCCTAAAATTATAACAAAATATAATAATGTCATATATGTTTTTTCCTCCTATAATAATGTAAACACTAATACAAAACCTAATAAAACAAAGATTAAACTATCAAATCTATCAAGAATTCCCCCATGACCAGGTATTATATTAGAAAAATCTTTTTTATTATAATATCTTTTTATACTGCTAAATACTAAGTCTCCAACTTGACCAAGTAGTGATAATCCTGTAACAATAACTGCAAGATAAAATGCTCCTATATTAGTACCAATTACTTGATAATAAAACATACTACTTATCAAAACTCCAAAGAATGTTCCACCAAGTAATCCTTCCCATGTTTTTTTGGGAGAAATTTTTTCGGCAAGTTTAGTTTTGCCAATATAATATCCTGTTATATATGCAAAGGTATCAGTTAACGTTGTTATAAGAACTAAGAATAATAAATATAACAAATCATAATTTCTAACTAAAATTACAAGATTAAATGCTGTTCCTAAGAAAGCAATAGTACCAATTAAGTACATAGCATCATTAATATTATATTTTTTATTATCATTTATAATTACTATTGGTATTAACATTGAAAATAATAATAATGCAATAATTTTATAATCTAGTAGATATTCAAATATCATAGAACCATTATTATTTAAAATTAAGGCAGTTATTAAAATATATGCTAAAAATTTTATAATAAATGGAAATTCTTTTTTCGTTTGCCTTATATCAATCATTTCTTTTAATGCAAGTAGACCTAAAATTAAAGCTGTTATTTTAAATATTGTACCACCAATAATACTTACTGGAATAACAATTAAAAGCATTACTATCGCACTTATAACTCGTTTTTTCATCTTATCTCTCCTAACTATCATTAATCTAATTATAGTATAAAAATCGTAAAAAGAAAATAAAAACCTTCAAAGTTTTGGAAATAATTAAAAAATCTAGATAAACTAGATTTTATTGTTTTGTAATTCTTGCATATCCATTTCCAGAATGACCTGTTTCATTTTCACCATCTGGTGATG
This sequence comes from uncultured Bacilli bacterium, assembly GCA_944372025.1. Lineage (GTDB taxonomy): Bacteria > Bacillota_I > Bacilli_A > RF39 > UBA660 > JAFSEX01. The sequence goes on from CALVYE010000002.1 coordinate 33,590, forward strand.
CAAATGTGGTGTTTCCTGCATATGTTGAGGCACTAGTAAGATAGTAAGAACTATTTAATAAACATCCACTTGGACAGTTGCTTGCGGTTGAAGAAGTGTAGATATATCCAGATCCTCCTCCCCCACCAGCACCATTTGTTCTACCAGCGGCTCCGCCGTACCAGCCACCGCCGCCTCCTCCACCAGAAGAAGAGCTTGCTGATCCTCCAGTTCCAAAACTACCATTTAGAGTTGATGATGCAGAATTAGTTCCAGCACTATTAATAGTTCCACCAGAACCATTTTTTTGAGACGATCCTTTATAAGTTGTTGCTGAAGTACCAGAGGTACCTCCTCCTACGCCTCCAATTGAAGAGTATGATGATTCTCTGCTCCATGCACAAGCACCACCACCACCACCTCCAACTAAAACTCTAGAATATAAAGAGTCTTGGGCAATACGTATGTCAGATGCACCACCACCACCACCACATAATACATTGCTTTGAGCTCCTGTGTAAGATTTGCCACCGCCTCCAAAAGCATTTGAAGAGTATGTTTGTTCATCGCTTACACTTTGACCTTGACCGCCAACATAAATATATAAAATAGTTCCAGCATTTAATTCTATTTCTCCTTTAGAATATCCACCATTTCCACCGTGGGCATTATCGGAATGATCTCCACCTTGAGCTCCCCATACTTCTAATTTATATGTACCTGTTTCTGGTATTGTAAATTTTTGTACAGAGCCTGTATAAGCAAAATTAAAAATATAGTTACCATTAGAATCTGGAGCTGATACAATATAATTATTATTATTCTTAATTATATGAATAAGTGCAGTTCTGTTTTCTATTCCTTCTTTATCATCTATGTATCCGTCATTAATCAAGTCTTGAATAGAAACAGAACATCCGTTTTTACAAGTTGAAAGATTATCTGCTGCATAGGCTCTTGCAGCATCATTTATTAATTCTTCTTGAATTTCAGTTGCTTTATTTTTTGAATTGTTTAAAGTTCTTTCAACTGCAACTACCGAGATGGTTGCTAAAATGCCCAAGATTGCAATAACAGCTAAAAGTTCTACTAATGTGAATCCTTTTTTATTCTTCATAATGACAACCTCCGATTAATAAGTCTTTGTAAGCCTATCGCCATCGTATGTTGAAGCGACTGTATATTTATAATTACCATTGGAATCTGTACTTATTGTTATAGTAGCACTAATATTTTCATCGACATTTTGCAAATACCCATTGTTTACTAAACTATTTAAGGATTTGCAAATTGAAAAATCTTCTATATTTTCAACAACACATCTTTTTGCAGCTTCATATATTTCGCTATTTAAAGTCTCATGAGCTCTTTCACTAGATCTATCTATTGTTCCTGTAACAGCAATAACAGATATTGTCATTATAATACCTAAAATTGCAATAACAGCTAAAAGTTCTACTAATGTGAATCCTTTTTTATTTTCCATGCTATCACCTACTATATAAATTATAATAGATAATTTTAAAAATTACTAGACTTAACCAAAGAAAAAAGATTAAAATGAATCAATATCAATTTTAATCTTTTCATTACCATTAATATAACCACTAGCTTGAACTATAGTTCTTAATGCTTTTGCAGTCTTTCCAGCTTTTCCAATTAGAACTCCCATATCATCATTATCAACTAATACTTGAATGTGATGAAATTTTTCTTCATCAGTTGGGAACTCTTTAACTGTAACCATATCAGAGTTTTTTACTAATGCTTTAACTAACTCTTCTGTTAATTTAACATAGTCCATTATTATTTACCTCTTTTTTCATCGTGGAATTTTTTCATTATTCCAGTTTTACTAAATAAATTTCTAACTGTATCTGTAGGTGTTGCACCATCTTTTAACCATTTTAGAGCTTTTTCTTCATCTATTTTGATTTCTGCAGGTTCAATAATTGGATTATAAGTACCAACAGTTTCTATAAATCTTCCGTCTCTAGGGCTTCTTGAATCTGAAGCAACGATTCTATAAAATGGTCTTTTTTTCGCACCCATTCTTTTTAATCTTAATTTTACAGCCATTTATATTTCCTCCTTTTTTCTATGAGTATTATAACAAAACAAAATTAAAGTGTCAACATATTTTGGTTGACACTTTAATTATATGAATTTTTCCTCTACATTATCATCAATTTCTTTTTCAACTTTTTCATCCATTTCGTCTTCAATTATATCCCATGGTTCTTCATCATCTTCTATAGATATTTTCATTTTTGTTTCTCCAATTATTTCTATACCTAATTCTTTTTCGATTGTATATTCGATATTACCATCTACTATATTTACATTAGTACATGTAGGTTGTTTTAAACTTCTAACAATAATACTGTTATCACTAGAAAGATTTGCATTCTCTTTTTTTCTTACACTGACTACTTCACTATAATCTTGTCTTTTAGTAACTACAGAAGTTTTACTATTATTATCATATGAATACCAAATGTTTACATCGTAACTACCTTCAATAGTTATCTTTCCATTTGATTCATATCCTTTAAATTGATGATTAATTACCCAACATCCTAAAACTGTTGAAGGTTCTACTTCTGTAGTTAAAACATAGTCATTTTTGAAAAATTTCTTGCCTTTACCTAATATAGCTTTAGTAACAATTTCTTTAAATGCTGACACTGGTAATCCCCCCTCACTTTAATCTATGCTTAAGCACTAAAAAAGTGTCTTAAAAATTAGACACTTTAAATATTTATTTTTATTTAATCTATGATTTCTCCATTTAGACTCCAAGTTTTAGCATCTGTAACTTTTACATTTACAATTTTACCAATGTTCTTTTTATCTCCTTTAACATTAATAAGTTTATTAGTATCTGTATATCCCATAAGCATATCGTTACCTTTTTCACTGTATCCTTCAATTAATACACTTACTTTCTTATTAAGAAGTTTTTTATTGCTTTCTAAGGCATATTTACTTACAAGCTTGTTTAATCTTTCTAACCTTTCTTTTTTCTCATCTTCGGTTATATTGTCTTTCATTTTAGCTGCAGGAGTTCCAACTCTTGGAGAATATATGAAAGTGTATGCTAAATCAAATTTACATTTATTATATAGATCTAGAGTTTCTTCAAAATCTTCATCTGTTTCATTTGGAAATCCTACGATAATATCTGTTGTTATACTTATATTTTTAATTCCTTCTCTCATTTTATTAAATAGAGTTAGATAACTTTCTTTTGTATATCTTCTACCCATTAATTTTAAAATATTATTGCTTCCAGATTGAACAGGTAGATGTATAAAAGGTAAGATATTATCATATTTATTTATTATTTCAATCATATTGTCTGTAAAATCCCATGGATGTGAGGTAACAAATTTGATTCTTTTTATTCCTGTTTTAGCAACATCTTCTAATAAATTTTCCATTCTATAGTCATCATATAAGTCTTTACCATAAGCGTTTACATTTTGACCTAGTAGTGTTACTTCTAAAACACCATCTTTAATTAGATTATTGACTTCTAAAATTATATCTTCATGTTTTCTACTTCTTTGTTTTCCCCTTGTATAAGGAACTATACAATAAGTACAGAATTTATCACACCCATACATAATATTTATCCAAGATTTATATTTATTATCTCTTATATATGGAAGATTTTCTATAATGTCTCCTTCCTTACTATATACTTCGATTTCTTGTTCTTTATTTTTAGCAACTTCATTTAGTAGTATCGGAAATCTATGAATATTATGAGTTCCAAAAACTAAATCTACCCACTTCATTTTAGTTTTAATTTCATTTACAACAATTTCTTCTTGTGCCATACATCCACATAAACAAGTAATAATATTAGGTCTTTCTTCTCTTAAATGTTTAATTCTTCCTAACATTCCAAATACTTTGTTGTGAGCATTTTCTCTAATCGCACATGTATTTAATATTATTACATCTGCTTTTTCCATTGTGTCATTATTTGTATATCCCATATCTTCCAACATTGCTCTTATAACTTCAGAATCATGTTCATTCATTTGACATCCATATGTTTTAATATGATAAGTTTTATTAGTACCGATTTTCATATCATCAGTTATATTGTATTCATTATATAATATGTTAACTTTATTTTTAGTTCGTTTTTTTGCTTCTATCATACTAGGTGTTTTCATGTTACTCCCTCTTTTCACTTTGTAATTATATCAAATTTATAAGGAAAAAGAAATTGATAAACCAATTTCTTAATAAGTTTCTACAATTAATTTAGAACTAAAACTTTTATTTTGCGCTTCATTATTCACATTATAATCTAACCAGATTAGATATTCAAAATCTATAGTTTTATTTTTATTTATAGTTCCTTCTTTTAAAATTAAATCAATATAATCTTCACTGTTTTTAGGTCCCAAATTACCTAAATTACTAATATATTCTTTATCATCCATTTTTAAGTAATAATTAAACCATTCTGGTTTAACTGTAGAATTATACATTCTATAGATTAATCTATAATTCATTTTTGAATTATTAGGATTATATATTTGATAATGGCTTTTATTATATTCTTTTAAGGCTATATCATTTGTTACTGGTACAATATTTGTTAATTCTAAGGGTGTTACTTCTTTTAATTCTAAAGCATTAATTTTATTACTATAGGCAAAAACTTGACTAGGTGTATCCCCTTTATAAAATACAATAAAATTAAAGACTATTATTAAGATTGCAAATACTATTTCAAAAGACAAATACATAATTTTTTTATTTATATTATCCATATTATCCCCCTCTTTTGACTGTATATTATAGCATAAAGAGAAAAATAATACAAATAAAAAGAACTCATATGAGTTCTTTGATCAACTATGGTGCAGGTGTTTGTGCTAAAGCATTCATAGTTGCACTAATTGTTACAGCTTGTAAATTATCTTGGTTTTGATTTGTTTCTTTAATATATACATATAATGTATAAGTATCATCAGTAGAAGCTGTTAAAGCTTTAGCTGTACCATTAATTGTTGTTGAAGAAGATATTGTACTAAAACTACCAGTTTTTACTAAAGTACCAGTTTCAGCAGTTCCTTCATATAAAGCATATTCAATATCAGCTATTGTTCCTTGATTAGGAAGTTCTTTAATTCCAGAAGCAGCTCCTAATAATTGAATATTATATGTACCACCAGTAACAGTTGTACCAGCACCTTTTACATTAAATGTAAATTTTGCGATATCAGCATTAGTATCAGCAGTATCAGTTGCAAATGTTGTTGGGTTAATGTTTGATTGTGCAGTTTCTGATAAAGTTGATTGAACTTCTAACTTACCAGTTTGAACGTTTTGGTTTGTTGTTGTTGCAGTAGCAGTGAAGTATGCAAATGATGCTCCAACTAAAGCTACTAAAAGAGTACAAACACCAAGAACTGTTAATAATACACTATTTTTATTATTTTCCATGTTTTCCCTCCTCACTTATTATAGACTTGTTGTTGCATCAGCAGTAAATGTTAAATCAAAACTTATATCTTGTAACTTGTCTTGTGCTTCATTTTTGTTTTCGATCCATACATATACATCGTATGTACCACTTAAAGTACCAGAACTATAAGCAATATCAGATAAAATTGGTGTACTAGTTGCTGTTCCTGTAAATGATGTTGCTGCAACTACTTCATCTTCGCCATTATAAACGGCATATTTTATATCAGAAACATTACCACCAGTTTTATCATCTTGTAAAGTAATTGTTGGTTCATTCATCGCAATATCATATGTACCTGATGTAGTTGTACTTCCTGAAACACTTAAAGTAATTTTAACTATATCAGTATTAGAACCATCATCAGCAGCTTCTTTTGAGAACGTTGTTGGTTTAATATTTTCAACACTATTATCAGAAGCTGTTAAAGTAATACTTGATGAACCAGTTGTTACTGTCTTTGTAGTAGTTGTACTTTGTGCACTAAAGTATGCAAAAGTAGCACCTACTAAAGCAACTAATAATGTTGCTGCACCAATTACTGTCAATAAAACCTTATTACTTTTATTTTCCATTTTCCTCTCTTACCTCCTACTATTATAGAATAGCATATTTTATTTTCAAAGACAATATCTTTTTTCAAAAAAATTTATCAAAGTTTGTAGATAAAAAATTTATATGTAAAAAAAAGATACATAAATTAATATGTATCTCTTATTTTTCTTATTTTATTAAGCTTGTTTAGCATCTACTCTAACAGTAGCACTAAGTGTTAACCCTTGTAAATCATCTTGAACAGCTTCAGTATCCAAGATATATACTAATAGAGTGTAATCATATGTTGTAGTACCAGAAGTTATACTAACTGGAGCAGTATTTAATTTTAAATCAGTTGTACTACCACCAAAAGTACCACTTCCTAAAGTAGAATCATCAGAACCAATTAATTCCCATTTAATATCTTCTGGAACACCTTCAGTATATGATCCACTATCTGCTAAACCAGTAGCAGTCATATACATATCAAATGTTGCATCGATAGTTGTATCTGTTGTATTAACAGCTATAGGAATTTTAACTACATCTGGATTACTCTTTTTTTCTTCTATATTTTCTATATCAGTAGCTTTAACAGGTTTAATATTTGCACCTTGAACTGCACCAGCAGTAGCACTTACTTTTAAAACACCTGTAGAAACAGCTTGATCAGTAGTTGTTGCAGTAGCAGTGAAGTATGCAAATGATGCTCCTGCTATTGCAACTAATAATGTTGCTACGCCTAATACTGTTAGTACTATATTACCATTTTTATTATTTTCCATTTAAATTTCCTCCTATTATTTTATTATAATTGTTGTGCTGAACCACCTAATGAAATAGTGAAATCAATATCTTGTAATTTGTTTTGTTCAGCAGAATTATCACTAATGTATACATATAAAACATATTCATCTAGAATTGCTCCACTACCGTCTATTGTAATGTCTTCTAGAATGTTAACATCAGTACTAGCTGCAAATGAACCTTCTGTACCAATTTCTTCACCTTCGCTATCAAATAGTCTATATTTGATATCAGAAACGTCACCACCAGTTAAACTGTCATTAAGTGCAATACTAGTTTTTAAGTTTACAGTGTAAGTACCTTGTACTGATGAAGTACCAGTAACTTTGAATGGGATTTTTGCAATATCAACATTATCATCATTGTTTGCTAAAGTGGCACCATCCCATGTAGTTGGTTTAATATTTGTAACATGTGTTGCAGCTCCATCTGCTTCTACGTTTAAGTTAAGATTAGAAGTAGTAACATCTACAGAATTAGTTGTAGATGTTGCAGAGAAATACGCAAAAGTAGTTCCCACTAAAACAGCAACAAATGTTAATGCACCTATTACAGTTAACAAGATTTTATTTCTATTTTCCATTCTCTTACCTCCTATGTTTAAATATTATCATATTTATTATTTACATACAAGTTATTTATGGCAATCGCTTAAAAAAATTAAAGGTTAACTGATACTTGGAATAACTTCAAATATCAGTTTTTCTATATTATTA
>CALVYE010000003.1 GCA_944372025.1 uncultured Bacilli bacterium
ACATTCCTCCACCAATTAAAATATAATCTGCTATTTCTGTTAAATTTTCTATAACTTTTATTTTATCAGATACTTTTGCACCACCAAGAATTACAACAAAAGGTCTTTTAGGTTTTGTTATAGCTGGTTCTAGAATGGATAACTCTTTTTCGATTAAGAATCCTACCCCACTATCAATATTAGAAGCTATTCCAACATTTGATGCATGTTCTCTATGGGCAGTACCAAAAGCATCATTTATAAAAATATCTCCCAAGCTTGCCCAATATTTTCCAAGTTCAACATCATTGGTGCTTTCTTTTTTACCATCAATATCTTCAAAACGAGTATTTTCCATCAAAATTACATCGCCATTTTTCATATCAGATATTGCATGTTCTAATTTTTCTCCACGTGTTTCATTAATAAAAACAACTTTTTTGTTTAATAACTTTTCTAATCTATTAGCAACAGGTTTTAAACTTTTTGTTTTTTTATCCTCTTCAGTTTTAACTTTACCTAAATGTGACATAAGAATCACTTTAGCACCATGGTTTATAGCATATTCAATTGTCGGTATACTTTGAATAATTCTATTATCATCTGTGATTTTTCCATCTTTCATAGGTACATTAAAATCGCATCTTATTATTATTTTCTTATCTTTTAAATCAAAGTCTTTAATACTCTTTTTCATACTAAGTATCCTCCAGTCACTTTCACTATATAAAGTATACCATACTTTATTGATTAAGAAAATAACAATTTTGTCATATAAATAAAACTGTTGACAGATGTTTTCTATCAACAGTTTTTGGATAATTTAAATATAAATATTTCCAAATATTATATACTCATCCAATATTTAGCAGTTCTTACCATTTGATATGAATAACTCATTTCATTATCATACCAAGCAATTACTTTTACCATTTGTTTACCATCAACTTCGATTATTTGGGTACTTAATCCATCGATTAAGGAACCATATGAAGATCCGATTATATCAGAAGAAACTATAGGATCTTCTGTATATCCAAGAGTTTCATTAGTATTTTGTTTAAACATTTGATTAAGTTCTTCAACACTAACATTTTTATCTAATTCTAAACTTAAATCAATTACTGATCCTGTTGAAACAGGTACACGTAATGCTATTCCATCTAATTTTCCAACTAAACTTGGTATAACTGCACCAATTGCACTAGCTGCACCAGTAGAAGTTGGCACAATATTTTCAGCAGCAGCTCTTCCACGACGAGATTTTATACCTTTTTTATGTGGTACATCTAAGGTTGCTTGATCGTTAGTATATGCATGTACAGTAGTCATAAAACCACGATTAATTGTGTAATTATCTTCTAATAATTTTACTACAGGAGCAAGACAATTTGTCGTACAACTAGCAGCCGAAATAATTTGTTCTCTACCATCTAATATATCATGATTAACATTATAAACAACTGTTTTTAAATCTCCCTTAGCAGGAGCAGAAATTATTACTTTTGAAGCACCAGCATCAATATGAGCATGCGCCTTATCGTAACTTGTAAAATGTCCTGTACATTCAAAGACTATGTCGATACCTAATTCTTTCCAAGGTAAATTACTTGGATCCTTTTCAGCATAAATTCTAATATCATTATTACCTACAACAATTGAATTACTTGTATAACTTATTTCATCTTTTCTATAACCTCTGTGTGAAGTATCATACTTCAACAAGTATGATAATGATTCAGGATCACTTAAATCATTAATTGCAACTATATCAAAATTTGGATCTTCTTCCATAATTCTAAATACTAATCTACCAATTCTTCCAAAACCATTTATCGCAACTTTTATTGCCATCTTATCATATCCTTTCATATTCATTTTAACAAAAATTATTCATAAAAACAACTCTTGCCTATAAATTCTCTCAAGATAGAATCAGATGGTATTCCATCTGTAGGTATAGGGAAAAACATTCTTAAAAATCTTATTAATCTTTTTGCATCTTCATAATATGGAGAATTAATATCTATTCCAAAAAGTAATGGTTCAACATAAACTTTTAAAACACCAATTTCATAAATAAGTGCGGTGTTAAATACATAGTCTGCCTCATCTTGATATGGAAAAACATATATTTCTTCGCCAGCTCTTACTTTTTCCCACATTTTAAGAGTAGCCTCAACATTGTGCCCGCGAGTTCTATTATCTCTTATAATTCTTCTTAGAAGTCTTACATCACTTGTAGAAATATGATTATAACTATCAATACTAAGTGGGGTAAAAGGCCCAATATATATTTTAACTTTTCTATCTCTTGGAATTTCACTTGTTAATTTTTCATTAAGTGTATGTAGTCCTTCAATGACAAGAATATCGTTTTCTTTTAATCTCAAAAATCTATTATTATATTCTTTCTCACCTTTTACAAAATTAAAAGTTGGTAAGGACACTTGTTCTCCTTTTATTAATTGCTTTAATTGTTGATTAAATAATGAAATATCTATGGTGTCGATACTTTCGTAATCTGGGTCTCCATTTTTATCTTTTGGTGTGTCTTGTCTATCAACAAAATAATCATCCGTTGATAAAACGTGAGGATTAAGTCCTGTTGCTCTCAAATACATACAAAATTTATGTGCGGTAGTTGTTTTTCCTGAAGAAGAAGGACCGGCTATTAAAATTATCTTTATATTGTCTTTTTTAGCATAAATATTATCTACAATACGTAATAAATCTTTATTTTGAATAAGTTCATTCATTCGTATAAAATCATTTATTTTTCCATTAGAAACAATGTCATTTAATTCACCAACATTATTTACTTTCATAATGTCTATCCATTTTCCATATTCATCAAAGACATCTATTATTTTTTCATGATGTTGATACTCTGGAATTGAACCATCACCTCTTAAAACTGGAAAACGAAGTACAATTACATTATTATCTAACATAGTTAGTGCAAATTTATTAAGAACACCTGTGGATAAAGGTAAATGACCATAAAAATATGCATAATAACTTTTACATTTGTTTATTGTCACTAAATCGCCTGTAACTGTTTTTAAATTCAAAATTTTTTCATATTGTCCCGTTTTTTTATAAAAATTAATTACATCGCTTTTAGTAACACTTATAGTTTCTATTTGTAAATCTAGATTTACAAGTTCTTTGAATTTATCATATATTTGTTTAAAAATTGTATCATCTATTTTTTTTGGAGAAATTATTCTACAATATATTCCTCTATCAATTGAATGTTCAAAAGAAATATCGGATTTCATACCTAGAACTTCTTTAATAGTAATTAAAAATATAAATTTGAGACCATTAACGTACATCTTATTTCCATCACGATGCATATAGTCTATAAATTCAATACTGCAACTTTTAGTCACTTTTTTATCTAAAGTCATCAATTGATTATTTACTTTAAAAGCTATTATATCTCTTTCATAGTTTTCCTTAAAATATTTGCTAAGCTCTAAACCAGTTATTCCTTTAGGAAATTGTTTGACTATACCATCTATGGTAATATTAATGTTACTATTCATAATATCCCTCTATTCTTTTATATATTATATTTTATCAGATTATTAGAATTTTGTCATATAATTTGTTGCATAAATTATCTATTTAAAACTAAATATATTAGTAGGTGATGAAAATATGAATTTAGTTCCTACAGTTATTGAAAAAAGTAATTATGGAGAAAGAGCATATGACATTTATTCTAGATTATTAAAAGATAGAATAATAATTTTAAGTGGTGAAATTGATGATAATTTAGCAAATAGTATAATTGCTCAAATTCTTTATTTAGACTCTATAAATCATAATGATATTAATATGTATATAAATTCTCCAGGCGGTTCTATAACAAGTGGTATGGCGATATATGATACAATGAATTTTGTTAAAAGCAAAGTCTCTACAACATGTATAGGCATGGCTGCATCAATGGGTGCATTTTTATTGTCTTGTGGAGAAAAAGGCATGAGATATATTTTGCCAAATGCAGAAGTTATGATACATCAGCCTTTAGGTGGTGCGAAAGGGCAGGCAACTGAAATAAAAATAGCTGCTGAACGAATTTTAAAAATGCGAGATAAATTAAATAAAATTTTATCTGAAAATACAGGACAAAATATTGAAAAAATAGCAAACGATACCGAAAGAGATAACTTTATGGATGCAGAGGAAGCATTAAAGTATGGTTTAGTTGATAAAATTCTAAATAAAAACTAATTGAATTTCTTCAATTAGTTTTTAAATGGTATTAAAGCCATGAATCTAGCTCTTTTAACTTGGTTAGCAATATATCTTTGATGTCTTGCACATGCACCAGTGATTCTTCTAGGTAAAATTTTACCATTGTCACTTATATATTTTTTAACTATTTCAACATCTTTATAGTTAACATCTTTTCCAGCACACATTTGACATATTTTTTTTCTTCTTCTATGAAATTCTGCCAAGGTAATCCCTCCTTTTTATTTATTAAAATGGTAAGTCATCATCACTAATTTCAATTTCTGAGCCAAAATTAGCAAATGGATCTTCTTCTACATTAGTAGTAGTAACAGGTGGTACACTTTGTTCTTCAAATTCATTAGACGTAGATGATACTCTATTTTGAGATTGACTCTTAGATTCTAAAAATTGAACACTATCAGCTACAACTTCTGTAACATACACTCTTTTTCCGTCGTTACCTTCATAATTACGAGTTTGAATTCTACCTTCAACTGCAACTAAGCTACCTTTTCCTATATATTTTTTTACGTTTTCTGCTTGTTTTCTCCATACAATAACGTTAATAAAATCTGCTACTCTTTCACCATTTTGATTTTCAAATGGTCTATTCACTGCTACAGTAAAATTTGCAACAGGTACGTTACTAGATGGATATCTTAAATCTGGATCTCTCGTTAATCTTCCTATTAAAACAACTTTATTCATGACTAAGGCCTCATTCCTACTTTTCTAAATTGATAATTAAATGACGAATAATATCTTCATTGATTAAAGCTAAACGATCAAATTCTTTAATTGCTTTATCGTTTTCTGCTTCTAAATTAATTAAAAAATAGTATCCTGTATTATATTTTTTAATTTCATAAGCTAATTGTTTTTGACCTAATTCTTTAGATTCAGTAACATTCGCACCATTATTTTTTAAAATTTGTACAAAATCTTCGTTTACTTTTTTAATTGCGCTCTCTTCTAAATCAGGTCTAACAATATACATGATTTCGTATTTTGTCATTTATGACACCTCCTTTTGGTCTACTGGCAATTACTTGCAAGGAGTAAATTAATACTCGCTTAAATATTATAACAAAGTAAAAAAAATATGTAAATATCTTTTTACATATTAATTTTATTCTTTTTTTCTATTTTTTTTCTTTCAAAAGTAGTGTTGGCAAGTAGGCAATTAATACTGACAAAAATCCAGCCATTTCTAGCCAAAATATTGGATAATTAAAATCTTTTATAAATGGAAACATCTCAATTATAAAATCGGGTAATTTATCTGTCATAATATAATTTGTCTTAAAAAATATATTAAAAATAAAAACAATTATAAAAACAATATTTGCATAAATCATAGAAAGGAACATATCTTTTTTATTTACTTTCCAATCTAAAACAAAGAGACAATACATACTACAAATTATAAAAAATAAATGACTGATATACCATTGCCAAAACATAAATCTATCAGGACCTACAATTAAATCAGGAAAAACAATTGCTGGTAATGGACCAGCAAAACTGAAAAAATAAATGATTTTAAACCATTTTTTCTTATTAGTATATAATATGTACATAAACAAAAAACCACTAATAAAACAAAAATGTAAAGGCAAATGATATTTATAGCTATAAGTTCCCATTATTATTTCTGATATATAATATATAAGCATATTTAAAAGCATTATACTCGCCATTAAATATCTCATAAATTTATCATGATATTTCAATTTTTTAATTTTATTACGAGCGATGTATATTAAGATAATAATAATTAAAGATAAAATAATGCTTAATAAATGAATTAGTCCATAATTTTCAAAAACAAAAATACCAGGTAGCTTAGAAAAAAATTTCATATTATACTTTAAACATTAAATCTAAAATAGCAAATATCCCCATCTTGCATTACATATTCTTTTCCTTCAAGTCGCATTTTTCCTTTTTCTTTAACTATTTTTTCGCTTCCACATTCGATTAAATCATCATAGCTCATTACTTCAGCCTTTATAAAACCTCTTTGAAAATCAGAATGTATTATTCCTGCACACTCTGGAGCTTTCATTCCACGTTTAAATGTCCATGCTCTCACTTCTTTTTCGCCAGCTGTAAAGAAAGTTGCTAAACCTAGTAAATGATAAGTTGCATTTATTAGTTTGTCTAAACCACTTTGATTAATTCCAAGTTCTTCTAGAAATAATGCTTTTTCATCATCAGGTAATTCGCTTAATTCAGACTCAACTTTCGCACATAAAATGACAACTTCTGCATTTTCTTTTTTAGCATATTCTTTTACTATTTCAACATATTTATTTTCCCTAAAACTAATTTCTGATTCTTTTATGTTTGCTACATATATGAAAGGTTTTAAAGTTATTAAATTGAAAGCTTTAATCATTGCAAGTTCATCAGATGTATACTCTAAAAATCTAGCAGGAATATTTTTATTTAGAGCTTCTTTTATTCTTACTAATAAATTATATTCAGCTACTACATCTTTTTCTTTTGTAGTCTTAGCTTTCTTTTCAATACGTAATATTCTATTTTCAATGATATCTAAATCTGAAATAATAAGTTCTGTATTTATTATTTCAATATCTCTTATAGGATCAATTCCACCCTCCACATGAGTAATATTTTCATCTTCAAAACAACGTACCACTTCACAAATTGCATCTACTTCACGTATATGTGATAAAAATTTGTTACCTAAACCTTCTCCTGTTGATGCACCTTTTACAAGTCCAGCGATATCCGTAAATTCAAAAGTAGTAGGTACTAAACTGTCAGGTATATACATTTCATTTAATACATCTAATCGTTTATCTGGAACTGTTACAACTCCAACATTAGGATCAATAGTTGCGAAGGGATAATTTGCAGCTAAAATATTTTTTTTAGTTATTGCATTAAATAAAGTTGATTTACCAACATTAGGTAAACCAACTATTCCAGCAGTTAAACTCATAATTCTTACCTCCTTATAGTGTAGGATAAACACCTGGTCCAATTGGTAAGCCTATTATATACCAAATAACAATAAGTATCAAGAAAGTTAAAGCAAATATTAATGCATAGGGCATCATATAACTAAATGATTTTTTCATAGTGACTACTTCATCATTAGTATTATAAATTTGAAGAAATGCTAAATAAATAACATAGTATGCTAATAAAGGAGTTAATATATTTATTGGTGAAGCAGCACTTCTATATATAACTTGAACAAATTCAGGTGATATATTTGATTGCATAAATATTGGTACAATAGTAGGTGCGATAATCGACCATTTTAAAGTAGGAGAAGTTAATAAGAAACTTCCTAACATTATAATTATAAAGAATAAAATAACTAAAGGTAGTCCCGTAATATTTAAATCTCTAATCATTTCTATTAAGGAAATATTGATAATTGTACCTATATTTGTCTTTTTAAATATAGCGATAAATTGAGAAGCAAAGAAAAGTAAGATTATTAAGTATCCAATATTATTTTTAGAAGCTGTTATAAAATCAATTATATCATTATCATTTTTAATAGTTTTAGAACCTAACCCATATGCTATTCCTGATATGAATAATATTGCAGAAACAATAACTACTAGTCCTTGTTGAAAATATGAATTAGCTCCTAATAATTGATTTATATAACCTTCACTTGCAGTATCTAATAGTAATCCTGCACCAGGCAAAGGACAATTTGGAATTATCATATAAATAAATGCTATTAGTAGTACTATGTCAGCAAGTGCAGTAAATAATAATCCTCTTTTTTGTCTTCTATCTAAGATTTGAATTTCATCTATGTCATCTTTTTTATTAGGTAATTTAGGTAAAATAATTTTTTCAGTTATTATAGTGCCTATTATTGAGATAATTATAGTAGCAATTAAGATGTAAAAAATATTTCCAAAAAGAGGTACGTTGTACTTAGAGTCAAGAATTTGAGCTCCTGCATTTGTATATAAAGCCAATGAAGTATCAAATGAACTAACAAATGCACTTACTCCATATCCGCCAGCTACACCAGCAAAGGCTGCAACAATTCCTGCAATAGGATTTCGTTTTTGCAACGAAAAAATAATCGCACCTAAAGGAATTAAGAAAACATATCCTAAATCGGTAAATAAAGATGATATAACGCCCAATAAAACAAGTATGAATGTAAATACCCATTTTGGAGATGTTTCTTTTCTAATTAGTGATAGAGCTTTAAAAAGTCCTGATTTTTCTGCTACTGTTACACCAATAAAAGCAATTAGTATCATACCAAGAGGCGCAAATGAAACAAAGTTAGAAACAAAATTACTTATTATATATTGTAACCCTTTAGTATTTAATAAAGATTCAACCTCTATTACTTGTGTTTCCAATTTTCCTGTTACCGAATTAAGTGAACTATAACTTCCTTGTGATAACCAAGAAAAAGGATATTTATTGTTAATTTCTATTTTTCCTAAAAAGCTTAAAACCGCACTTAAAATAATTGTACCGACTATTAAAATAATAAAGACAGTTATAGGACTAAGTGTTTTTTTCTTTTTGTTTTTTCTTGCCATTATTAAAATTCCTCCACTTTCTTTAGTTTTTTATTAAATTCTATCCTTGTTAACATAACACTTCTACCACAATTTATACATTTTATTTTTATGTCCGAACCAATACGAGTAATTTGCCATTTATTAGTTCCACAAGGATGTTGTTTTTTCATAATAACGATTGAGTTTAATCTATAATTTTGCTCCATTATGAACCTCCAATTGTGGGAAAGGTATTTTAATTTTATTTTTATCAAATTCGTTTTTAACAGCCTTTAAAATTTCACGTTTAACTGAAAATTGTTGCATAGGTTTAGTTATAAGAGATAATCTAAAAACAACATATGAATCTGATAAGTTTTCTACACCTAGTACACTAAGTTCTTTTATATCTTTAAACTTGTTACTTAAATTAGTACAAAGCTCTTCTAATATTTGTTGAACTCTTTCTAAATCTTCATTATAATCAACACTTATATCTATCATTTCTAGAGTGTCTTCTTTACTATAATTTATTACATAATCTATATTACGATTAGAAACCATCATTATTTCCCCGGTGTATTTCTTTATTCGTGTAGTTTTAAGTCCTAAATCGATAACTTCACCTTTAAAATCATTTATTTCGATAGTATCTCCCACAGAGAATTGATTTTCAATTATTATGAAAATTCCCGAAAATAAATCTTTTAAAATATCTTGAAGCGCAAGTCCTACAACAACACCAACAACTCCTAAACCAGCAAGAAGTGTAGTTGTTTTTAAGCCAAATGCATTTAATATAACAATTATGCCTATAAAAAGTAATACATATTTTAATATATTAGTAAATAGACTTTTTAAAGTATTAACTTTTCTAATATCAACATGAACTGTTTTGTGTCTTACATTTAAAACTTTATCTATAATATTTTTAAGTACGATATACAATATAAAAAGTAAAATTAATATTATAACAGTTCTAATTACTACTTCACTAAGGATGAATTCAAATATTTTTTCTAACATATATACCTCCTAATCTACTTTAATATTTAAAATTTCCAAAATTCTGTCTAAATCTCTCGCAGAATCAAAAGATATTTCTATTTTTCTGTCTGTTATTTTAACTTTTGTACCCAATTTATCTTTTAAGATTTCTTCTACATATATGTATGGTCGATTCGTTTTCTTTTTCAAAGTACTTATAGGACTTGATTTAGTGTACTTTTCTTCATTTGTTAGTTCTTCTAGCTGTCTCACACTCAAATCCTCGTCTACTATTTTGTTTGCTAAAATTTCTACTTGTTCAGGATTTTCTAATTTACTAAGAACTCTTGCATGTCCCATAGAAATCTTTTTGCTATTAATCATTTGTTTAACATTATTTGGTAATCTAAGTAGTCCTAACATATTAGTTACATGACTTCTACTTTTACCTATTCTTTTGGCAAGCTCATCTTGAGTTATATTTAAAGCATTTATTATATCTCTATATGCTTTAGCTTCTTCAATTGAAGTTAAATCTTCTCTCTGAAGATTTTCTAACAGTGCGATTTGCATCATATCTTCATCTGAGAAATCTTTAACAATTGCAGGTATAGTTTCTAATCCAGCCTTAATACTAGCTTTTACTCTTCTTTCTCCTGCGATAATATCATAACCTTTAATACTTTTTTTAACTATTATTGGTTGAAATACTCCATGTTCTTTAATTGAAGCGGCTAATTCATCTAAAGCTGTTTCATCAAAGTAAGTTCTTGGTTGATATGGATTACTTCTAAGTTCTGATAATTTAACCTCAATTATTTCATCTTTAGAAGCATTTTCTAATATTTTGTCTTCAACCTGTGAAAAATCTAAAATCTCATTATTGAATAGCTGTTCTAATCCTTTACCTAGTGCTCTACGCTTTTGTTCCATTTCTTTCAATGACCTCCTTAGCTAGATTAATATAGGCTTCAGTTCCTCTACTTTTAGGATCGTAAGCAAGTATCGGTTTACCATGTGAAGGCGCTTCTGTAAGTCTTATTAATCTAGGTATTATTGTATCGTATACTCTTTCTTTAAAATAACTCCTAATATCTTCTACTACTTCAAGTCCTAAATTTGTTCTAGAATCTAACATAGTAAGAAGAACACCCTCAATATCTAAATTAGGATTTAAGTTGCGTTGTGCTAACATAATACTGTTAAGTAATTGCATAATTCCTTCAAGTGCAAAAAATTCACATTGAACAGGAATAATAACTGAATCACTAGCAGTTAAAGCATTTGTTGTTAAAATTCCTAATGAAGGTGGACAATCAATCAAAATAAAATCATAATTATCACGAATATCATTTAATTTTGATTTTAATTGTTCCCCTTTAGAAAATCCTGTTTGATAACGGCTTTTTTCAATTAGTTCAATATCTACTCCTGCTAGATTAATTGTTGCAGGTACTATATGTAAGTTTTTAAATTTAGTCTTTACAATTACATCTTGCATATTTGATTTTCCAATTAAAACATCGTAGATACTTTTATCTATATCTCCTTTATTTATTCCTACTCCAGTTGTTGTATTACCTTGAGGATCTAAATCTATTAGTAACACTTTTTTGCCTAGATAACCTAATGATGCTGATAAATTAATACTCGTCGTTGTTTTTCCTACTCCACCCTTTTGATTTACCATTGATATAACTTTACCCATTTAAAACACCTCTTTTGGATTATCCGTATATATATTTTACCAGAAATTCTATAAATGTTAAATGGTTTTTAAGAGATTTAAAAAAATAATTAAAAGAAGAACTATTTTTTTAGTTCTTCTATGATTTCTTCTTTAGACATTTTTGTGTAACCTTTAATTTCATGTTTTTTAGCAAGTTCTTTTAATTCTTCCAAAGTCATGTCTTCAAGTTTTTCCTCAGATTTATCAGCTTCATCTTCAGGCATTTTTCCGTTTTTAACTAAGTAATCAATTTGTTCTTTAGTTAATGTTTCGTGTTCTAATAAAGATTGTGCGATTAAATCTAGTAAATCTCTATTTTCTTTAATTATTTTTTTAGTTACTTCATAACATTCATTTATTATTTTACGTTGTTCTTGGTCTATTTCAAATGCAACTTGACTTGAAAAATTACGACTTTTAGTATAATCTCTACCTAAAAATACATTGCCTGATTCTCTTTGTTCAAATTGTACAGGTCCTAAATCACTCATACCATACTCAGTTACCATAGCACGTGCAATTTTTGTTGCTTTTTCAAAGTCATTATGTGCACCTGTAGTTATTTCATTAAATACGGTTTCTTCTGCAACTCTACCTGCAAGTAATCCGCTAATTGTATGCAATAATTCATTTTTAGTTTGTAGGTAGGTTTCTTCTTTTGGAAGCATTAAGTTATATCCACCAGCTGCACCTCTTGGAACGATTGTAATTTTTTGAACTTCATTTGCTCCATCTAATTTTAAACCTAAAACTGCATGACCAGCTTCATGATATGCTACAACTTTCTTTTCTTTATCTGTATATTTTTTAGATTTTTTAGCAGGTCCCATAAGAACTCTATCATGAGCTTCATCGATTTCAGCCATAGTTATAACATTTTTATTTCTTCTAACTGCAAGTAAAGCTGCTTCATTTAGAAGATTTTCCAAATCAGCCCCACTGAAACCTACAGTTCTTTTAGCAATATTTGATAACTTAACATTTTTAGCAAACGTTTTGTTTTGTGCATGTACTTCAAGAATTTCTTCTCTACCCTTTACATCAGGAAGATTAACCGTAACTTGTCTATCAAATCTACCTGGTCTTAAAAGTGCAGGATCCAATACATCAGGTCTATTTGTAGCTGCAATAATAATTATACCTTCGTTTTCTCCAAATCCATCCATTTCAGTTAACAATTGATTTAAGGTTTGTTCTCTTTCATCATGACCACCGCCAAGACCTGCACCTCTTTGACGACCAACTGCATCAATTTCATCTATAAATATTAGACATGGTGCATTTTGTTTTGCTTGTTTAAACATATCTCTAACACGGCTAGCACCAACACCAACAAACAATTCAACAAAGTCTGAACCACTTATGTAATAGAATGGCACGTTAGCTTCTCCTGCAACAGCTCTTGCAAGTAAAGTTTTACCTGTACCAGGAGGACCCACTAACAATACTCCCTTAGGTATTCTAGCACCTAGTCTTTGGAATTTTTTTGGATTTTTCAGAAAATCAATTAACTCTTTTACTTCTTCTTTTTCTTCTTTTAAGCCTGCAACTTTATCAAATTTAATTTTTTTACTATCTTCATTTAATTTTGCTCTACTTCTACCAAAGTCCATTGATTTATTAGCGCCGCCCAATTGACGTGTAAAAATAAAGAATGTTGCTCCTATCAATAATAACATTGGAAATAGGTTAATAAATACTACCCAAAATGAATTTGAAGATGGATCAGTTTGAGTAACAATTGTAAAATCATACTCATCATTAGCTTCAATTATTTTTGCAATTACTTCATCAGATAGTGGAACTCTAACAAAGAAACTTTCATTTTCATTATAACCCTTTAATTTACCAGTTAATTCATATACCCTAGCATTTGTTTTAGGGGTAATATTCATTTCATCGATTTTCCCTTTATCAAGTTCAGTAATAAACTCATTATAAGTTAAAACATTTACTTTATTATTCATACTACTAACAAAATATAAAATTGTTAGTATAAGAATAAATAAAAATAAATATGGTAATAAGCTTTTTTTAATACTATTTTTCTTCATGTTTTTCCTCCTTTTTTAATTTATACCTAACTATTATATCATACTTTTCTTGTTTTGATTTATCATATTTAGACTTTTTTATTCCAGGTATCCAAAGTATCTTTGAATTAGCATCTACTAATAGTGGATATTTTTCTCTTTTAGACTTTGGAATCTTTGAATTTATAAAAATATCTTTAACCTTTTGAGTGCCATTTAACCCCTTTACAGATATTTTATCGCCTTGTTTTTTAGTTCTAATATATAAGGGAAGGTTTATTTCTTCACTATTTAATCTTATACAATAATTTGAAGTATCATCACTATTTTTAACTATTTCTATTATTTTGTTATTTTCCAAAATCAGTTTATCATTTAATTCTTTATATAAAGGTTTAAATTTATTTTTAACTTTGTTCACTTTTAAAATATCATACTCTTTTATGATTATTATATCGTGTGGTAAACTAATTGAAGAATTAGATTTTGATGAATTACACAAATCTATTATGTTTTGGACATGCTTCTTTTTAATTAAATATAAACTATTCATATATATATTAGCTAAAAATCTTTCTATAAGCTTTTCTTTTAATAAAATATCTAAAGAGTTAAATTTACTAATGATAATTTCATTATTCTTTATAATGTTAGAATATATATTTTCAACTTCTTTATTAATATAATTTTCATATCTTAACAATTCATTATTAAATTCTAAATATTTTTTATGAATATTTTTGTCCTCTTTTTTTAAAAAGGGTAATATATATTTTCTATATCTATTTCTTGTATAGCAATCTTTTTCATTTGACTTATCTACGACAAAAGGAATATTATTTTTTATCGCATATTCTTTTATTTCATCTTTTGTCAAAAAAACTAGAGGTCTTAAAATTTTATAACCATCCTTTTTAGAGACTATAGAAAAACCACTATAACCTTTTAAATTAGAACCACGAGTAATTCTCATTAAAACAGTTTCAATTAAATCATCCCCGTGATGTGCGGTTAACAAATAGTTAGAATTGTATTTTTTAACAACATTATCGAAAAATTCATATCTAATATTTCGAGCTTGATTATGAAAATTATTGTTGTTGTATTCTAAAATTTTCATGTATTCAAAGATAATATTATTTTTTAAACAATATTGTTCTAAAAAAATTTTTTCTTCTTCGCTTTCTTTTCTAACATTATGATTTACATGAGCACATATAATTTTAAATATATATTTACTTCTCATATCCATCAAAACATTTAGCAACACCATAGAATCTGGACCGCCTGAAACGGCGACCACAATATTAGGTTTTAAAGAAAAATCAATATTATTTTCCAAAAAATCATATACTTCTTTCATTGTACACCTCTTTTATCTTTAAAAATAGATAAATCTATAATTAACATTGTACACAAAATTAAATAAATAATAAATGAATTTAAAACTCTTGTAAAATTGTATACCATGGGTTCAAATATATTTATTAAAACTAAATATACAAAAAATGTCAACAAAAAAATCTTAGATTTCATTTTTTTATTTTTAAATAACAATAATGTTAATAATTCAAATAAAATAAAAAATAATGAATTTTTTAAGAGTAGCTCTTTATTTAAAAACAAATATAATATTGAACTATAACAAAAAATATTATATCTTTTATTAAAATAATGAAAATATAAAAAATATAATAATAAGGATTCATTGTATATTGTAATTTTAAGGGACAGTAAAGTTATTATTAATATTAAAAATTTCTTTAATTTTTGTAAATGCATATAATCACCTGCATTGACATTTTACATATTAATATATAACTTTTTTGTCATAATAAAAAATATAATAAAAATTTATTATATTTTTATGGCATCTTTATTATAAATTCCCCATCTTTTGAATATAAGTACTTTTCTCTAGCATATCGTGCGATATATTCAGGGTCCTGCAATCTTTCAACTTCTCCTGATAGTTTTTCTTCTTCATCATCAAGCTTAGCCATTTTTTGAGTTAACTCTTTTTTTTCATTATATATTTGATAAATTTCTAAAAAATTAAGCGAAAAAACATAAGTTATTGTAACAATTAAGCAAAGTGATAGCATAGTAAAAAATATCGTCTTTTTTTTAGAAGATTTATTTTTTCTTTTGACATTTTTACTTTTCTTCAAACCTATCACCTCTTATTATAGATAATTATACCACTAAAACAAGAAATGTAAACTGTTAAATTTAGCCAAATGTCAACAATAATGTAAATTTATTTCTTAAATTTTTTAAAAATAATATCCCATATTTTTAATTTGTAACTAACAAAATATCCTAAAATTATCGATAGAATAAAATATAAATGAATTATTCCGTTATTTATTTTTTTAATAATTATAAAGAATATTAAGCAAGAAACTATTGAAACTAAAAAAGCACTAATTAAGTTTTCATACTTTTTGTTAGAATATAAAAATTTAGAACAGGCTTTCACAATAAAATAAAAACAAACTCCAAAGAAAAAAGAAAAAGCAAGTGATTTTAATTGAACAATTAAATTCATTATTTAAAAAGTCTATTAAATATTCCGTCTTCTTTTTCTTTGGTTTTATTATCATCAATATAACTAAGAGAATTTATTTTTCCTTTTATCGATACACTCCCCTGATAAGTATCTAATTTTATTATTTCTAATTGTTCTCCTTTAACTACTAAAAATCCCATTAAGGTTTCAATTAAAAATTCTTCATTATCAAAACTTTCTATTTTTTTTACACCAGATATTACAATATTTTTTCTTTCATTTAGTGAAATAGTATGAGTTAATATAGTTTCTAATTCCTGTATCTTGTCCATTATAATCTCTCCTTCTAGTAAATTATATGAACAAGTTATTATTTTATTCAAATAAAATCTTAATCATTTTTATATTTTATTAAAGGATATAGTTCCCATAATGATTTCTAGCATATTACCTATAATTTCAATATATACACAAACATTATAGTTATAAAATTCATAGAAATGATCTTGTTAAAATGTATATGTATTAAAAAGTATTATTAATATGAAAATTAAAAAAACTCTATAATAGAGTTTTATTCAGTAGCTTCTTCACTTGCATCTTCTTTATTGTATTCTTCTAAAATTGCGTCTTCAAACATTTTACGAACTTCTGGATTAATTGGATGTGCTATATCTCTATATCCACCAGTAGGTGTTTTTCTACTTGGCATTGCGATAAATAAACCATTATCTCCTTCAATTATTCTAATGTCATGAACAGCAAAGCTATCATCTAATAATACAGATGCAATCCCTTTCATACGTGAATTTTCTTTTTCAATTTTACGTACAGTAACAGATGTGATTTTCAAGTTAAATCCTCTCCTTCCAAAGCATTACGCTTCATACCTAAATTATATATTAGTAAAATTAAAAAAGCAATTGTTTTTTGTAAAAAAAGTGTTAAATATTGCTAAAAAATCCCAAATTTAGTCGAAATGTAGCTCTACTGTATGAGTAAGAACATCAGAATATGTAAAAGATTTATTTTCGGTATCAGTTTCTACAACAAAAATAAAATTATAAGATTCTTTAATAATTGCATCAAATTCTTCTATTTTGTTTCTTCCAGTGTTAAATACGATCCTAACTTTATTCCCCAAATTTTCATTTATATTCTCTTTTATTTTTTGTATTGTCATATTTTCTCCTATCTAGGATACCCAACATACATAGTACCTTTTGTTTTTATACCACCTATCCCGTCTGGTCCATATTTTGTTTTAGATAGAATACCTATTAAATCAATATCTTCGCTTTTATCAGATAATCCTATTGTAGATGCAATAATAGCTGGATCTAAAGCGTGAATATTGATTCTTTTTGGACTTGATGCAAAATTAGCTCCTGCTCTAATTAATTCCTCGTAATTTGATTGACATGCCCCAGCAATTATAATTAATTTATCTTGAGCTTTTTCATATTTTCTAGCCTCTTTAATCGCTTTAATAAAATTACTACTATTTCTATAAGAATTACTATCGCTTTTTTCACCTTTTTTTCGATAAAAAGCATCATGTCCTGTAATAACTACAATATCTGGATTTGTATCCTCCAGATATTTTTTTATATTACTTGCTATATCATCTTCTTTTGAATAAACACCATATGCTAAAATATTAGAATTTTTATAAAAGTTAAGACATCTTTCTAAATAATCTTTATCTCCATCTATATGAAGTATTTTTCCTGGAAGATAAAAATATTCATTACGATTAAAAGTTTCACTAATTTTTATATTTTTAAATTTTCTGTCATCTTTCTCAATTAGTTCTTTTTCTTCCGTATTAGATAATACTAAGTCATCAACATCACTATCAGCATATAATCTTATATTTACTCCTTTTAAAAATACTGTATCTTCTTCAATATTAATTATTTTAAAAACCGTATCATTATTATGAGATTTTCTGGTGACTAAATCTCCAATTTTAAAATTCATCTTTATCACCCATCTAATTATATGAGTAGTAAAGATGAATTATTATAGATTATTAGATATATCTGCAAAAATTTCTATTGATATTGCTTCTGCTCTTGCTGATAAATTCATATTATACTTATTTAAAATTTCTTCTATTTTTTCAAGATCATAACTTTTCAAATTATTTTTTAAAGTTTTTCTCTTATACTTAAAAGAATCTTTTATTAATTTAAAAAACTTTTCTTCATTTTTGACATTAACTAATGGTTTTTCTCTTTTTGCTAACAATATTACTGCACTATCTACATTTGGTTTAGGATAAAAAACATTTCGACTAACATTAAACAACTTTTTTATTTCAAAATAGTAATTCATAAATACTGTAAGAGAATTATAATCTTTTGTAGATTTTGATGCTGAAAGTCTATCCGCTACTTCTTTTTGAACCATAAATAAGCATTTATTTACAGGTATTTTATCGACTATTATTTTATTAATTATAGGTGTAGTTATATAATATGGTAGATTAGCGATAATATATAAATTATCATAGCTAAAATTTAAATAACTTTTAACATCTTGATCTAAGAAATCTCCATATATAACTTTTACTCCTGTTTCTTCAAATTTATTTAAATAAATTTCTAATTGTTTATCTATTTCAAAACAAATAATTTTTTTAGTTTTATTTAGAAGTTTATTAGTAAGTGCTCCTGCACCAGGGCCTATTTCAATAACTAAATCATTTTCTGTAATATCTATAGTATTTACAATATTATTTAATATATTGTCATCCTTTAAAAAATTTTGTCCATATCTTTTTTTAAAATTAAAATCTTTGTCCATAATAAACCTCTTTTCACTTACAATAAAATTATATATTAATAACTACTAATTTTCAACAAAAAAACAAGCTAGATGCTTGTTTTCTACCAACCTAACCTAACTACATCAACTGTTATATTTTTTTGTGTCGTTTCATTAGGTACACTTTTTTCACTTTCAAAAAGTAAATCTATTTTATTCCCTTTAATAGCGCTTCCTCTATCTAATACGATAGCCAAAGTTGGTTCACTTAAAACTTTGCTATTTGAAATTCTAAATATTGTTCCGAATGGATATTTTCTATCTGCAGCGATAATTCTTAATTTTCCATATTTAGAATCATTATAATAAATATTCCCGTTTTTCACATTTTGTCCAGCAGAAACTATACCACTACATCCTTTACAATCAGGACCATAGCCAGTTATCGAACCAATAAAAGTATCAATAAATTTTTCTCCTACTTGTATAATTTCCGTTTGGGGTTTTTGAACTTCGATTTTAACTCCATTATATTCAACAGTTAAACCATCCATACCCGTTTGAACTACTTTTCTTTCCATAAAATATAAATTATGATTTATCTCTTCTATAGTTTCATGTGGCACTACATTATGTATTATGTCATCATTATATTCGGTTTCTAATGAATTAACTTTTTCAACTTTACTTGTTAGTGCAGCATAAATTGTGAATACTCCAATAGCTGAAAGTTTTATAGCAGTTCCAAATTTCTTTGGGAGCTCAATTTTCATTCTTTCACCTCTTAAAACGGGTCTTATTCTAACATATGCTTATTTAAAAGTCAAATAAATGATGTGTATTTTTAGTGGTAATGTTTTCCACTTCTTCAATAGATATTCCTTTTATTTGTGCAATTCTTGAAGCAATATAAGGAATATAATAAGGATAATTCTTCTTACCTCTATGAGGCTCAGGTGTTAAATAAGGACTATCTGTTTCTAACACAATATATGATAGTGGAATGTTTTCTATTACTTTTACTATATTTTTTGCGTTTTTAAAAGTAGAAATTCCACCAATACTTATATAAATACCTAAATCAATAAATTTTTTAGCCATTTCTAAACTACCGCTATAGCAATGCATAACAGCTCTTTTCGGTTTATTATCTTTTAATATTTCATAACAGTCATTTATAGCATCTCTACAATGAATTATAACGGGTAAATCATATTTATTTGCTAAATTAATTTGTTTTATAAATAACTCTTTTTGTTTATCTTTTTTATCTTTATACCAATAATAATCTAAACCTATTTCTCCGATACCTATAACTTTTTTATTTATTAATAATTGTTCTAATTTTTTCAAATCATATCCATTTTCATAAATAACATTAGGTAAAAAGCCAATAGTACAATATATTTCATTATGATTTTTAGCAAGTTCAATAGCTTTTTCGCTGCTTTCTAAGTCATATCCACTTAAAATAATATTATTAACATTATTTTCCTTACATTTATTTATTATATTTTCGATGTTTTTTATCTCATCATCTTCTATATGACAATGTATATCTATCATAAAATCACTCCTAAATAAATTATATCATAAACAAAAAAAGGATTAAATTAATCCTTTTTGTGCTTTTCTTGATATAAAAATCTCCCAAAATAAACTATTAGCATAATCAGATATAACAAGCTGTATATTTCAAATCGTATAATATTGATTATTGTAAATAGAATAATTCCTACTACGAAACCGCAAACTACTATCACTTTAGGATTTCTTTTCCTTGTTTGCATAAATTTTCTCCTTATTATAGATTTGTCACTTGTCGCAACAAGTGAAATATAACATAGTTCCATGTAAGAATAAAGAGAAAAAAGTCGAAAACATATAAATTTACATAATATTTTACAATTTTTTATTGTTTTTTGTTTAAATATTCGTTAATTTCTTCAATTTTTTCATCTTTTTTGATTCTGGCAAATAGCGGTTCTGGATGATTAACTGTTTTCGTTTTTTTCATACCATCAAAATTAGTTATTGAATCATACGAAGTTTCAAATGTATTTAATTGATGAAAAATCTTATTTGAAGTATCAGGTAAAAATGCACTAAGTAATACACTAGCTATTCTTATTGATTCTAATAAGTTATATAATACTGTTCCAAGTCTAGCTCTATTTTTTTCTTCATTAGCTAAAGACCATGGCATAGTTTCATCAAT
Source organism: uncultured Bacilli bacterium (assembly GCA_944372025.1). Classification (GTDB taxonomy): domain Bacteria; phylum Bacillota_I; class Bacilli_A; order RF39; family UBA660; genus JAFSEX01. Next base: position 21,008 of record CALVYE010000003.1, read on the forward strand.
ATATTTATTACATCTTCTAAGTAATTCAAATATATCATCTATTGCAGATGCCACTTTTAATTCTTCCATATGTTGCGTAACAATTTTTGGAGTTTCTAATGCTAAATTAATTAATTCATTATCAATTTCATTAATTTCTTTGTTTTGAGGGACAGATCCATCAAAATATTTTTCAACCATTGAAATTGTACGATTAACAAGATTACCTAAAACATTTGCTAAGTCTGAATTTATTCTTTCAATAATTAAATCATATGTAATAGTACCATCATTTGCAAAAGGAATTTCATGCAATAAATAGTATCTTATTTCATCTAATCCAAATAAATGAACTAAATCATCAGCATACATAACATTACCTTTACTTTTACTCATTTTTCCATCGCCTATTAATAACCATGGATGACCAAAAATTTGCTTAGGTAATTCTAAATCTAGAGCCATTAACATAATTGGCCAATAAAGCGTATGAAATCTTAAGATATCTTTTCCAATTAAATGTACATCTGCTGGCCAATATTTTTTAAATTTTTGTGAACTTTCACCTTCAGGATTATACCCTAAAAATGTAATATAATTTGATAAAGCATCTAACCAAACATATATAACATGTTTTGGATCAAAATCTACTTGTACACCCCAATTAAATGAAGTTCTAGATACACATAAATCTTGTAAACCTTGTTTTAAAAAGTTATTTATCATTTCATTTTTTCGTGATTCTGGTTGAATGAATTCAGGATGCGTATTTATGTATTCTATAAGTCTATCTTGATATTTACTTAATTTAAAAAAGTAGGCTTCTTCACTTTCTTTTTTTACTTCTCTTCCACAATCAGGGCATTTTCCATCAAATAATTGAGATTCTGTAAAGAACGATTCGCAAGGAACACAGTACCATCCTTCATAAAAACCTTTATAAATATCACCCTTATCATAAAGCTTTTTAAATATTTTTTGAACTTTTTTCTCATGTTCTTTATTAGTTGTTCTTACAAAACAATTATAGCTTGTATTCATTAAATCCCAAATTTCTTTTATTTGAGAAGCAATATCATCAACATATTCTTGTGGTGATATTCCAATTTCTTCAGCTTTTTGTTGAATTTTAATACCATGTTCATCAGTACCAGTTTGAAAATAAACATCATAACCTAATAGTCTTTTATATCGTGCGATAGAATCTGCTAAAACAATTTCATATGTATTTCCTATATGAGGTTTAGCAGAAGTATACGCTATTGCAGTCGATATATAAAATTTCTTATTCATTATTATCACTCTTTCTATCTGTACTACCAATACCACCTTTTCTTATACCTGTAGCATTGTCATCATCGGTAATTAAGTATTTGCTAAATATTCCCTGTACAATTCTATCACCAGCTTTAAAATTAACTTTTTGGTTTCCTTCATTTTGAAGTTTAACAAAGATATGCCCTTCATTTGTTTCATTATTATAGTAATCACATTCAAATATACCTACTTGATTACACATTCGTATATTATATTTAAATCCCATGCTACTCCTTATATAAAGTGCAAACATCTCATCATTTTGAAAATACACCTTGAGTCCAGTAGGTATAAGTTTTATTTCATTGGGTTCAAGAGAGAAGTCAAAAGGAGTACATATATCGTAACCTACTGAATAAAGTGTTGCACGTTTTGGTAATACAATATTATTATATGCATCTTCTACATTATCTAAAAAACTTAAATCTTTTTTAAATTGTTCTAAGGAAATTTTTTCGAATCCTCTTGTTTTCATACTCCACCTCCATAAAAAATAGATTCATCCTTATAAGGACGAATCTATCGCGGTACCACCTTAATTTATAATAATAATAATAATTATACACTCAAATATTTAACGCATAATTTACGATTTTACTCCAGAGCCATCTTCCATAATTGTATAACATCTATTTTCAGCATACCTAGACTCTCTAAAGAAATAACAATTATGTACTCTTTCCTTCATAGCAAAATAAATATATGCTGATTATATCATAAATTTAGTTTAATTTTCAATATATTTTCCTAAAAATTGAGAAGCTACTTGTATTACTTTCTCATCGATTGCATCAATAGGAGTGTCCGTTGATAAAATAATCATAAGACCAATACATTCTCCATTGGATACAATATTATTTATAATGTATGAACAATTTTCTTTAATATCATTAATAAGTTCTATGCCTTCTATATCTGTTGATTTAGTGTTTTGCCTATTATTAATTAATTCTGACAAATAATTACTAATTTCCTTATTTTCGTATTTTCTTTTACTATCTCCTGCTATTGCTATGAATTTATCTCTATCAGTAATTAATATGTCTTTTTTCAATGTTGTATAAATTGAATCAATATAACTTCTTATAATAAGACTATAATCTTCAGATAAAGAATATTTTTTAAGTATTATTTGATTTAAATTATCCGTAAAAATTTCTATTGATTCACCATCTCTTATTCTTAGGTTTTTTCTAATTTCTTTTGGTATAACAATTCTTCCTAGCTCATCAATTCTTCTTACTACTCCTGTTGCTTTCATATATATCCTCACTTTCTTACTACTTCTAAATTTATTTTGTGATATATACACCAAAATATACCAAAGTTTAATATTATTTTTGTGGATTTCTTTCAAATAAATCCACCTATAGTATAACTCGAAATATGCTATTTTTTGCTTGGTAATTTTTACCATTAAAAAAAAGACAAAGTATTTTTGTCTGTTTTTTTAAATGTTATCTTTTCGCATACATGTATCTAATATATTTAATAAATCTATTAAGTAGTATATCCAGTGTTTATCAAGTTTAACAATGTCTAAAATTATTTTAATTTTTTTATTTAAATATGAAAATCTAAACATTCTAGAAATTGAATTTGCTTGATAAAATAATTTTTCGCCATCAATTTTATTACTTAACAACTCATCTAATGAAAATTCAACAAAATTTTTAGTTTGCCTAAAGTTACGTATGTTATACTTTTTAAATAATTTCTCTAACCACTCTTCATGCATATATATTAACATGCTTTCATTAATTTTTCCAAATCTATCTTCTAATTCGTTTTTAACTTGTAAAAGGCTATCATAAGAATCTATTTGATTAATTTTATTATGAATTTCAATTTTTAAGTCTTCATCTTCTACATAACTATCAGAAATATGAGTTTCAACATCTATCATTGGTTTTTCATCGTTTTCTATTTCAGATAATTCTATACCCTTTAATTTTGCTACTTCTTCATTTAGCATTTTCAAATAAAGTTCAATACCAATCGTATCAATAAATCCTGCTTGTTCACTTCCTAATATGTCTCCCGCACCTCTTATTGATAAATCACGCATAGCTATTCTAAAACCACTTCCAAGTTCAGTAAAGTTTTTAATTACTTGTAGTCTTTTTGAAGCAACTTCTCCTAAAACTTTTTTCTCATCATACATTAAATATGCATAACCTATTCTATTGCTTCTACCAACTCTACCTCTTATTTGATATAACTGGCTCAACCCAAATCTGTCTGCATTTAAAATTATTAAAGTATTTGCATTTTGAATATCTATACCTGTTTCAATTATTGTTGTACATAATAAAATATCATATTTGTGTTCTATAAAATCTTGCATTCTTTCTTCTAATTCTTTTTTATTCATTTGTCCATGAGCATATGTTATTTTTGCATCAGGTATTAGTTTAGATAATTCATAATATTTTTTTACAATATCCTCTACACTATTATATAAAATAAAAGTTTGTCCATTTCTACTTAATTCTTTATATACTACATCTTTTATTATGTTTTTATTTTCAGGAAGTACATAAGTTTGAACAGGATATCTATCTACAGGTGCAGTTTCAATTAAAGATAAATTTCTTATACCTACCATAGACATTTGAAGTGTTCTAGGAATTGGAGTTGCAGATAATGTTAAAACATCTATATTGTTTTTTAAGGCCTTTATTTTTTCTTTATGTGCAACTCCAAATCTTTGTTCCTCATCAATAACGAGTAGGCCTAAATCTTTAAAAATTACATCTTTACTTAATAATCTATGTGTACCTATTATGAAATCTATAGTTCCATTTTTTAAACCTTCTAAATTTTTTTTAATTTGTTTTGGAGTAACAAAGCGATTTAATAAACCTATATTCACAGGAAAATCTTTAAAACGTTCTAATGCATTTTGATAGTGTTGATTAGAAAGAATTGTAGTTGGGCATAAATATGCAACTTGTTTTCCTGCCATAACTGCTTTAAATATTGCTCTAAAAGCTACCTCTGTTTTACCAAATCCAACATCACCACATAATAATCTATCCATAGGAGCTTCTTTTTCCATATCTTCTTTTATTTGTTTAATGGCTAATAATTGATCATTAGTAGGCTTATACATAAATTCATTTTCAAACATAATTTGTTCTTCAGTATCAGGTGGAAAAGCATATCCTTTTTTAGCTTCTCTAGCAGCATATAATTTTAAAAGATCGCTAGCAATATCTTTTACTTTTGATTTTACTCTTTGCTTTGTTTTTTCCCATTCAGTACCACCTAATTTATTTATTTTAGGTACCGCCCCTTCATTTGAAGAATATTTGCTTATTAAATCAATTTTTTCAACAGGTATATATAAGGAATCATTTCCTTTATATTGAACTTTTAAATAATCTTTCTTTATACCATTTTTAGTAAGGGTTGTTATACCACAATATCTTCCAATACCATGAATATCATGAACTACATAGTCACCTATCGACAATTTATTTATATCTTTTATTTTTGTTCCAAATTTATATTTGTTTTTAAAATTATGTTTTATTTCATTACTATCAAATAAATCTTTTGAACTTAAAACAATTATATTTTTATATTCGAATCCCTCATTGATACTTTTTTTAATTATATTTACAGAATTTAAAATTATGTTGTTTTCATTTGATAATATCGCATCGTTTATTATATACTCTTTAAAATTTTTAATTTGTTTGTCAGTATTTAAAGCTACGATTATTGTTTTATCACAATCTAAATAATTGTATATATCTTCTCTTATTTTTTCAATATTACCAAAATATTTATTTACTGATTTCGAAAATATTGTTTCTTTATTATCTATCTTAATATTTGGTAATATATTATCAGTTTTCATAATAAAGATTTCATCATTAATTGATATATCATCGAAATCATGCATATATTTTTCATTTAAATTGTTATGTACGTTATATTCTAAAATTTCACCTAATAAATTTTCATAACTATTTTTTATTTGATTATAATCAAAATAAACTGTAATCGGGTCATAAAGATAATCTAATAAAGAACTATTTAATGAATTATCTTGAATTTCAATAAAAGGATCTATTTCAATATTATCAATATTTTCTAAAGATAATTGAGTTTCATAATCAAAAAATCTTAGACTATCAATTTCATTATCAAAGAATTCTATTCTGACAGGATTATTTTCATTTATTGGGAATATATCAATTACAAATCCTCTTACTGCAAATTCTCCTGTTTTAGTAACAATTGATTCTTTTGTATACCCAAATAAAACAAGTTGTTCAATTAATTTTTCTCTATTTATAACATTATTTTTATTTATTATAATTTTATTTTTTAAAGTTCTTTCCTTATTTGGCAAATATTTCAAAAGGCCCATAAGATGTGTTACTACAATTTTTTTACTATTTTTAATTAAATCGTTTAAAGTTGATAAACGTATACTTTTAAGTTCAGGAGAAATTGTCGCAATTCTAGTTGTCAAAAAATCATCCATTGGGAAAAATAAAACATCATCAGTATAATTTGATAAGGCATCATATATTTTATTTGCTTCATACAGTGAGCTTGTAACGACTAAAAGACCCCTGTTTGCATATTTATATAAATTATAAATATATAGGGGTTCAATAGAATTTACTAAACCTTGGATGGCAACTTTTCCTTTTTGATAATTTATATCAAAAAAGTTATCAAAATAACTCATATGAGATCACCTCATCTTTAATTTTGTGTTTTTGAATTATATTTTGACATTAATTGGTCGAATTGTAAAGTGATAAAATCTAAAACAATGTCTGTTGCTATGTTAATAACACTATCAATTGTTTTTCTCTCTTCTTTACTGAATTTTCCTAAAACATAATTAATTATATTATTTTCATTTTTATTAGATATACCAATTTTAAGTCTTTTGTAGTTTTTAGTTCCAAGATATTTTTCAATATTTTTTAGACCGTTATGTCCTCCTGAACTACTATTAGTTTTTAGTTTATATCTACCTATTTCTTGGTCTAAATCATCGACCACTACTAAAATATCAGATACATCTATTTTGAAATAATCAATAAATTTTCTCACTACTTCTCCACTTAAATTAACATAACTTTGGGGTTTTAATAATATTATTTTTTCTCCTTTGTAATTAAATTCATAATATATACCATTGAACTTTGATTTACTATTTACAATGTCTAGTTTACTACATAAAGCATCAATAGTATCAAATCCTATATTATGTCTAGTATGTTCATATTCTTTTCCAGGATTACCAATTCCTACAATCAATTTCATATATATCACCTTCTATGGTATTCTTTATATATTTCATTTTTGTTAACTTTCCTATCTTTTGCAACCTTTTTTATGGCCTCTTTTTCATTAAAGCCTTTTTCTATATAATTGTTAATATGATTTAAAATAGAAATTTGAGAATAATCTTCATCGTTTTTTTTATTTCCCTCAACAATTATAACAAATTCTCCTTTTAAAGTATCACAAATAGGAATAATATTTCCCACAGTATCTCTTATCACTTCTTCATGAATTTTACTTATTTCCCGGATTAGGGAAATATTTCTATTTCCCAAAACTTCGTAAATATTTCCCAAAGTATTTTTAAGTCTATGTGGTGCTTCATAAAAAATTAAAGTATATTCATTATTTTTTAATTTAGTTAATTCTTCTTTTTGCTTAGAACTTCTATTATTTAAAAATCCATAAAATAAAAATGGTTGCGGACTAATACCTGACATGATAAGTGCAGGAATTAAGGCATTTGCCCCAGGTAAGCATACAACATTAAATCCATTATCTATAATAAATTTTATTGCTTCGTAACCAGGATCACTTATACCTGGTGTACCTCTATCAGATACTAAAGCTACTGTTTTTTCATTTTTTAAATATTCCAAAATTTTTTCTTTTTCAAAAAATTCATTATATTTGTGATTGGAAATAAGTGGCTTATGAATATTAAAATGGTTTAATAATTGCTTTGTAACTCTTGTATCTTCACAAAATATAACATCAGCTTGTTCTAAAGTTTTAATTGCTCTATATGTTATATCTTCTAAATTTCCTATTGGCGTAGGCACAATATAAAGTGTTGGAGTATTATTATAACTTTTTTGAATCATAATTAATCACCTACTCGAATAATTTTTTTATATCTTCTTTATAATTACCATCTTCATCATGAACATATACAGGTTTCAAAATTCTAAGACCTGGCTTTCCATTCTTTTTTCCCTCGATTAATATTGCATTACATTCGCTATTTTCTTTTGGATATATGAACTGTATTTTTTTAGGCTCAATGTTATTTTTTTTCATAGTTTCAATTATTTCGATTAATCTATCAGGTCTATGCACCATCGCAATTACTCCACCATTTTTTAAAATCTTTTTAGCAATACTAAATATAATATTTAAATTAATATATACTTCATGACGCGCTATTGTTTTAATTTTATTTTTATTAATATTACTATTTTTGGAATATTTAAAATACGGAGGATTACAAGTTATAATATCAAAAAATTCTGTTTCAAAATAATTAGATAAATTTTTAATATCATCATTTATAATTTCAATTTTGTTTTCTAAATTATTAAGTTTAATTGTTTTAACAGCCAATTCATATATTTCTTTTTGTAACTCTACACCATATATTTTTGCATTAGTCTTTGTTGATAATATAAGAGGTATTGGTGCATTTCCAGTACAAAAATCAATAATATTTTCAATATTTTTATTTATTGTTACAAAATTTGGAAGTAGAACTGAATCTAAGGAAAAACTAAACCAATCAGTATTTTGCATTATTACTAAATCATTATAATTTAGTAGTCTATTTTTTACTTCCATCCTGCTCTTCTAAAGATATTTCTATAACACCATGTTCCGGTATCTCTACTTTATATTTTCTTTCACAAATTGAAACTGATACAACTTCTCCCTTTCCATATTCAGTATCTATCATATCACCAACTTTAGGTAGTCCCTTTTTTGCTTCACAATAATCACAATCTTCATATTTTAGACAACATAATAGTCTGCCACAAGAACCATTTATTTTACTAGGATTAAGTGCTAAACCTTGATTTTTAGCCATATTAATTGAAACTGAATCTATATCATGCAAAAATTTTTTGCAACATAACTCATATCCACATACTCCAAGACCACCTATGCCTTTTGCTTTATCTCTTACACCAATTTGTCTTAATTCAATTCTAGTTTTAAAAATAGATGCCAATTCTTTAGCTAATTCTCTAAAATCAACTCTATTATCTGATGTAAACTGAAAAATTAATTGTTTTCTATCAAAAGTATAATTTGCATTTATTAAATTCATATCTAAACCATACTTTTCAATTAATTCTTTGCAAATTTTCATAGCTTTTTTAGATTCTTGAATGTTTTTATTGTTTGTTTGAATATCTTTTTTATTTGCAATTCTTATTATTTTTTTAATTTCTAAATTTCTATCATAGTTTTGAACATCTAACTTAGTTACACTAGCAATTTGTGTTGCTTTTTCTGTTTCAATAATTACTAAATCATTTATCTTAACATTTATATTATTAGAATCAAAAAAATATGTTTTAGGATTGTCCTTTATATTAACACCTATTATATTCATTTTAATCAACTCCACTAAATTCTATTATAAACTTATCCATAAGTAAATTTGTATTTGTATTGTACTTCAATTTTTCTTTTATATCAATAATTACATTTATTTTTTTATATATAGTATCTTTAGAGTTTAATTTAATAATATTTCCCAAAAGATTCTCAATATTTTCAAATATTTCCCAAGAATTAAATAAAATATAATTTAAAATATCTGTATATATTAATAGCATTATATCAAAACATTTTATAATTTCTTCTCTATTCTTTACTATATTATTCCAATCGTTATCAATATAAGCAATCGTATTCTTTTTATTTTTTTCTAAAATATTTAAAAATTCAATAACTATTTGTAATTCATCATTATTATAATCATTATTTATTTTTTTTTGTGTTTTAAAAGAAATAATTTGACAGCGGGAAATAATTGTTGGCAAAACATTTTTAATATTACTTGTGGTAAGTATTGCAACTATTCCTTCTTCGGGTTCTTCCAAAAATTTTAATATTGTATTTGCAGCACTTAAATTCATTTTGTCAGCTTCTTTAATAATATATACCATATATTCTGATTCTATTGATTTTTTATTAAATTGATTTTGTAAGTTTATTAATTGTTCTTTCTTTATCCATAGACCATCGGGTTCAATTATTTTTAAATCAGGATAATTACCATTATCTATTCTATTGCAAATGTTACAATTTGTACAATCTTTTGTTTTTTTATAAGGACATACAATTTTTTTGACAAATGAAAAAACCAATTCATTATTTTCTAATGAACTGCCAAATTCAAATAAATATGCATGAGATATTTTATTGTTATTTAATGCATTTTCCAGTATTTGTTTAGATATTTCATTTGCTACAATCATATTACACCTCTTTTAAAGAGCCACTAACAATATTACAATCAAACCAAGAAGTCCCGAGAAACCTAAACATGCAACTACTGTAACAGTTATTATATTTATTGGTACAATTATTGATAATGGCGACATTATTAAATTAAATCCATATAAAATAAAAGCTGCTAATACTATTTTTTTAATTACAATAAATATTTTTTTTAACATAATTTGTCCACCTCATTAATTTTTATGAGGTAGAACTATTTTTTATGAAACTTCTTTTCTATCATTAAGTGCCATTTCTAATGTTAAAGGATCAATGTATTCTATATCTGCTCCTAATGGAATACCATGAGCAATTCGCGTTACAGTAACATCTATATTTTCAAGTAATTTTTGAATATATAATAGAGTAGTTTCTCCTTCAATACTAGGATTGATTGCGAGTATAACTTCTTTTATATTTTCTTCCTTTATTCTTCTAATTAAATATTCAATATTTATATCTTCCGGACCTATACCATCAATTGGAGAAATAAGTCCATCAAGAACAAAATATAAACCATTATATACGGATAAATTTTCAAAAGAAAATACATTTTTAATATTTTCTACAACACATATTGTACTTTTATCACGTGTTTCATCTTTGCATATACTACATACTTCATCTTCAGTTATATTATTGCATAATGGACATTTTTTAATTTTAGTTTTAACATCTACTAATGCTTCTGAAAAATCTATAACATCTTCTTTTTCTAATTCATTTATTGAAAACGCATATCTTTCAGCGCTTTTTTCTCCAACTCCAGGTAATCTTTTAAAATTTTCTATTAGTCTTATAATACTGTTCGGATATTCCATTTAAAACAACTCCTACATTAATCCAGAAAGTCCTTGACCATACTTTCCAAGTCTTTTTTCAGTTTCTGCATCTACTTTTTTAAATGCATTATTAATAGCAATCATTAATGTATCTTCTAACATTTCTATATCATCTTTATCGAATTCCATATCGCTAGAAATTTTTATACTTTTTATTTCTTTATTACCATTTACTTCAACAGTTACTGAAGAATAAGTTTCAGTAAAAATAGTATTATTTATTTCTTCTTTTTCTTTCATTACATCTTTTTGCATTTTTTGTGCTTGTTTCATTATAGCTTGTATATTCATTTTATCACCTTTCCTTTATATAACTTGAACTAAACTTTCTCCAAAGATATCAATTGCTTGTTCAACAATAAAATTGTTTTCCACGTTGAATATTTTTTCATATTCGATATCTTCATTTATAAAATTATATTCAATTTTGTTTTTTATATTTTTTATATATTCTTTTTTTGTTTTTTCCCATGTATATTGATCTAATGCTACAAAATTATATTCTTTTTCGAAAACTTTTGATAATAATTTTTCAATAGTAGGTATATCTTTATTTGCTCTTTCTGACATTGAAGTATATGGATATGTAACAATTATATTTTTATCAGATGCAGCAACAACTTCACCATCTAAAAGAATTCCTGGTGCCATTCCGTATATAGTACTAACAGCATATTCTCTTATTTTCGGCCAATTTTGTTTTAAAGTATTTAAAGATATTTTATTACAAGTTGCAAATGTATTGTTTATTCTAATATTTATTAATTCATCTATATTATCAATTTTTTTTGTTTCAGTTAATTTTTCAGAGTTCTTTATATTATCATTCTTTTCTATTATAGATTCTGTATTTATTTTAATTTTTTCTTCATTTTTAATATGCGGTATATTTACTATTTCATCTTCTTGTTTTTCAATAGTATCTTCAATTTTTTCATGTACATAACTTTCATTATCTTGATTAGTAACAATTATAAATGTTTCGAGTAAAATCTTTGGATAGTTAGTTTGTTTCATTTTAGTTGATAGTTCATTTAAATCGTTTATATATTTTAGTATTTTTGTTCTATCATAATTATTTTCAATTTTATTTAGTAATATATCTCTCAAATAAATCATTAATTCATCAATAATTTTAAATAAATCGATACCTCTGTCATTTATTTCATTTATATAATTAATATATTTATCAATCTCATTATTGTATAATAAGTTGAACAATTTTTTTATTTCATTTTTTGTTAACGAATAATTAACAAAATGAATAATTTCAGGTGTAATTTTATCATTTGTAAATGCAATTACTTTATCTAATAGTCCTATTGCATCTCGCAATCCACCATCTGTCAAAGTACTAATTTCTTTTATTGCATCATCAGTTATATTTATATTTTCTTTTTGGGCAATATATTTAATTCTTTCAAATATTTTATTTTCAGAAATTCTATTAAAATCAAATCTTTGACATCTCGATATTATTGTAATAGGTATTTTATTCACTTCCGTAGTTGCCAAAATAAAAATAACATGTTTTGGTGGTTCTTCAAGTGTTTTTAACAATGCATTAAATGCACCAATTGAAAGCATGTGAACTTCATCTATAATGTAAATTTTATATTTAGAAGAAGCAGGCAATAAATTAGCTTTATTTCGTAATTCTCTAATTTCATCAACACCATTATTAGATGCAGCATCTATTTCTATAATATCGATATAATTTTTATTGTTAAATTGAATACAGGATTCACATTTATCACATGGGACACCGTTATTTTGATTATCACAATTTATCAATTTTGCTATTAGTTTAGCAATACTTGTTTTACCTGTTCCACGTGGTCCGCAAAAAAGATATGCATGAGATATTTTTCTATTATTTATTTCATTAATAATTATTTTTTTTATAATATCTTGTCCTACAATTTCATCAAATGACTTTGGACGATATTTTCTATATAAAGCTTGATACATTAAATTATTCACCCCTATCTTGATGTATAGATTTATTATAACACGTTATGGATTATTTTGCGTGATTTTTTTCTTCTTTGCTGAAAAAAATCACGCAAAATAATCAAGTATTGATTTTCTGCTTTTTCATCATTAATTTTTGATTTTTTTATATTTTTTAATCCAATTTTATTCTTGTATTTTTCTTTTTCATTATCCACTAAATAATACACATTTTCTATTCTTGCTTCATTTATTATTGTTCTACACATTTCACAAGGATTCATGGTAACATATAGCGAACACCCATTTAAATTCCATGATTTTATTTTTTTTGTAGCCTTTCTTATTGCAATTATCTCAGCATGATCAAGAGGATTATGAGTTTTTTCCTTTTTATTGTATCCCCTAGATATTATTTTTGTATTTTTAACTATAATTGCACCAACGGGAACACTACCTTCTTTAATAGCCTTTTGACTCAATTTTAATATTTCTTTAATATATTGATTTTTCATATAACCACTCCATAAAAAAAGCACACACAAATGGAGGTTATTAAGGCTGCTATTTTCCAATCCTGACCTATTTCTAACACATTTGTTGTGCAAATCAATTATATAATATTTTTATAATTAAACACAAGTTTTTTTACTCTTCTATCTTCTTTTTCTTCTCTTTCTCTATGTTTCACGTGAAACATTGTTTTTGTTCTATCTTCTTTTTCTTCTCTTTCTCTATGTTTCACGTGAAACATTGTTTTTGTTCTATCTTCTTTTTCTTCTCTT
>CALVYE010000004.1 GCA_944372025.1 uncultured Bacilli bacterium
TCTCCTTAATTTAATTATAACAAAATAAAAGTAGATCACATTTCTTTTTTTGTGTCTACTTTTATTTTATCAGTTCAAATTTTAGTTCTATCTTCCAAAATATTGCTACAATATTATCCCCATGGTATATCTTTAGGTTTTATTCTTTTTTTATTTATAATTTCTTCTACAACTTTACCACTATTCATTTTTATTATCCTATCTCCAATTAGTGCGATGCCTGGATTGTGGGTAACAATTATCATAGTAGTGCCTAGTTTCTCATTTGCAGAAACCAAGGATTGTAAAACTATTTTACCTGTTTTTTCATCTAAGGCACCTGTAGGCTCATCACAAAACATTACTTTTGGATTTTTAGCAAGAGCACGTGCGATAGAAACACGTTGTTGCTCTCCACCAGATAATTCGTGCATATATTTTTTGACATGTTTTCTAAGACCTACAGTATCGATAATTTTATTAATGTCGATTTTACTCTTAGAAAGCTTTTCTCCTACTAAAACATTTTCGTATACATTTAAATGTTCAAGTAAATTATATGTTTGAAATATAAAACCTAAATTATCTTTACGAAATTTTGTTATTTTTCTATCACTATATTTACTTATATTTTCTCCATCATAGAAAATATCTCCAGAAGTAACATTATCGAGACCTGATATACAGTTTAACAAGGTAGTTTTACCTCCACCACTCGCACCTAATATCACGACAATTTCTCCTTTTTTAATATTTAAAGAAACACCGTTTAAAGCATGAGTAGGAACTTCTCCCATATAGTAAGTTTTATATACATTTTTAATTTCTATTAAGTTTTCCATTTTAACACCTACTCTCTTTTAAGGGCCACGGCAAGTGGTACTTTATTTAATACTTTTCTAGATAGATTAACAGCAAAATAATAAGCGATTAAAAGACCAATTAACCCGATTAATGCTTTTTGCCATGATAAAGTAATTGGAATAACCATGTTCATATCCCCTATTAATAAACTTATAATCCATTTTAAAAGCGCAATCATAGCGGGTATTGATAAAAGATATGAAACAATCACAAATGGTGTGTATATATTTAAAACTATCGAACTAATGCTCTTATTTTTATATCCCATTACTTTCATTAAAGAAATTGTCCTTTTATTTTCTTCTACAACTATATTTGCAATTACTGCAATAATTACAAGAGCCATAAAAGATGCAAATCCTATTACAATGTATATTGAAGAATTCATAGTTTGCATTTGTTTTCTAACATTATTTTCTAAATCTTCAATACTAAATATTCCAGAAATTTTAGTAATCTCTTCATTATCTAAATTTTTCATACTGCTATATTTTGAATCATTACTATATTTAGTTGTATAAATAGCTACAGGAGACCCAAAATCTTTACTAAGAGTTTCTCTATCTACATATGCTACAAAATTCATATAGGATTCTGTTACTCCAACAATTTTATAACTTAAAACCTTATCATTATATTCTAGTTCTAAAGTATCACCAATATCAGCATCCATAATTTCTCTCATATTTTCATTAATTATAACACCATTTTCCTCATCTAATTTTTTAATAATATTTTCCCCGTTTTTATCTAAAAGTTCAATATTTTTGGCATCACTATCTATTCCATTTAAATTAATACTGTAATCATCTTCATCTAGTTTTTTAGAATTTCCATCTTCATCAAGCAATCTATTTAAATTTAGACTATTTTGTAACAACAAATCATCTTTATCGCTAGCTTCTTCTGTCATCGCTGTATTATAACTTACCATATATTTATATTTCATACCTTCAAAAGATGTATCAATTAAAGAATTGAATAGATTCATACCAATTAAAGTAAGTACAATAAGCATTCCTGTACAAAATGATGTTAGAGATACAATAAATAATTTTCCTAAAGAACGTGAAGCAAGTGAATATTTAAATCTGTAATTAAACGGTAATTTTTTAGTAAGTTTAGTAACTAATTTACTTAAAAAATTAACTTTTAAATTGCTTCCTTCTTTTAAGAGTTTAAGAGGCTTTTTCCTAAGCATAAACCATGCAATAAAATAACTTAGGATTGAAAGTACAACCATAGGTATAAAAATTGAACTCAATAAATATTTCATATTGAAAGTGAGCGATGATAGTGGGACTGTAAAATAATTCATATAAAGACTAGTCAAAGGTCCATTTAAAATATAACCTAAGAAAAATCCAAGAGTTCCACCTACTAAGGAACCAACTATAGGATATACTAGATAACTAAAAGCAATAGATGAAGATTTATATCCTAATGATTTTAAAACTCCGATTTGTAATTTTTCATCATCTATTCTCTTTTTAGATACTACAACAATTATAAATACTGATATACCAAGTAATAAATACAAGAAATATTCAGCAAATTTTCTATTTGTATCAAATTCCATTTGTAACATGTCGATTCTCATAATACGAGATCCTGAAGTCATAGACATTGTAAGTATATCTTTTTCGTTTTTGAATATCTCGTTAGCAGGATTATCTGTGGTTACTTCATTTTGATTATCTTCACTGGTGGTTATTTGGATATTCATACGATCTTTAGGGTCAGTTTTATAATTAAATTTAGCAACATAAACATCTTGCTTTATCCCCTCTAAAGCATCATAAGTATTTTGATTCATAAAGACAACATTATTATATTTTTCATCAAAAATTGGCATACTAAAAGATACCATAGGATAAATATAATCTGGAGCATAAGTAAAACCTACAATTTTATATGTAGTATTACCAATTTTATAATTATCACCTATTTCTAAATCATTCTTTTTAGCAAAATTAGGCAAGATGGTTATTTCATTATCTTTTGTTGGAAATTCTCCTTCTACAAGATAAGTTTTATTTATTTTCTTATCTTTATTATAAGGCATCGCACTAATTAGATATTTTTCATCACTTATATATTTTGAAGGTTCTAAGCTATACGTAAAATCATATTTTTCAGCAATAGAATCAATTTTTTCATTACTTATTTTATATACCGCACCATATTTTTCAAAAATTCCTTGAACACCCATATATAAATTTTGAGTACATATGGAAGATTGATTTAATAAACATGTTTTATAAACATTTATTATCTGTTTTTCGTTTTCCTCGAGATTTGATAATTCATTTTGTTCTAATTCGTTTAGTTTTTCTAGTGAAATATCTTTTGTATAATCGACGACAGGAACAAAACTAAAATCTTCAACATTTTGTTCATCTAAGTAACTATAATATCGATTTTCTAATCTATCTAAAGCACTATTCATAGATGTATAAATGGCAGTTGATAAAAATACCATAAGTATAATTCCAAGCATTTGTACTTTTTTCTTTTTTAGACCTTTTAATGCATTTCTAAATAACAATCCCATATTATGCCCACCTTAATTCTTCTGCAGAAATTGTCTTTTTATTCTTTATAATTTCGACAATTTTACCACTGTTCATTTTTATTACTGTATTTGCCATTTCGGAGATACTTGGATTATGTGTAACAATTATCATAGTTGTTTTATATTTTTTATTTATTTCTTGTAACGATTTTAAAACTTTTTTCCCTGTATTTTCATCTAGAGCTCCTGTAGGTTCATCACAAAATAAGACTTTAGGATTTTTGACAAGGGCACGTGCGATAGAGACTCTTTGCATTTGACCTCCAGATAATTGATAGGGATATTTATCTTTGTGCTCTGTTAATTCTACTGTATTGATTACTTCATCAATGTCTAAAGGATTGGTCGATAAGTTTAGACCAAGTTCTATATTTTCAGAAACTGTCAAATTTGATATTATATTATAACTTTGAAAAATAAATCCAAGATTATCTTTTCGATAGTTAGTTAATTCATTGTCGTTAAAATTATCTATTCTTTTATCATAAAAATATACTTCTCCACTACTTGGATTATCTATACCTGATAAAATATTTAACATAGTAGATTTACCACTACCACTAGGTCCTAAAATAACGACAATTTCTCCATCTTTAATTTCAAGATTAATTTTATTAAGGGCGATAGTTTTGCCTGAAAAATTATCATAAATTTTAGAAACTTTATTTATTTTATATACATTTTCCATATTACCTCCTATAATTTGTATGCACCAATTATAACATTTATTAAAAAGAATAATCAACACTTGATTGATTACTCTTTAAACTCCTCCAATATTTCCTCTAATTCTAAGATATATTTTTCTCATAAAATCTATAGGTACTACTGTAGAAGCAAGTAATATCATGTATAAAAACTCCATTACAGTAAGTCCTGCAGTTCTAAATAGAGTACCTCCATAGTAAATTAAATATACTTGAATTATTAATATAAATAATATTATTAATATGAAAACTTTGTTCTCATACAAATGCGATAGTAAATTAAGTCTATGTGTTCTAGCATTAAAACAATTAAATATTCCCATAAAAATGAATAGTCCAAAGAATGCTGTCATAAGGTAAATATTATTATCAGAATTTCTAAATAAATTCCCTATGAAAGGTGCTTTTAGAAAAAGTATACAAAGTAAAGATGAATATAAACCTGTAAATACAATTTCATCTATCATGTATCTATTTAAAATTGGTTCATCTTTTTTCTTAGGATATTCTTCCATATATTCTTTTAATGGAGGTTCAAAAGCAAAAGCGAGTCCAGCTAAAGTATCCATAACCATATTAATCCACAACATTTGAATTACGGTTACAGGGGTATCAACTCCTATAAATGGTCCGATAATAGAAAGACTTATCGCACAAAAATTAACTGTTAATTGAAAAATTATGAATTTTCTAATACTTTTAAAAATAGTTCGTCCAAATAAAATTGCTTTAGAAATAGACATAAAATTATCATCTAAAATTACAATATCTGAAGCTTCTTTTGATACTTCAGTACCACTTCCCATTGCAAAACCGACATCTGCTTTTTTTAAAGCCGGAGCATCATTAACTCCATCACCTGTCATTCCTACTACAAGACCACTATCTTGGCTAATTTTAACAAGTCTACTTTTATCTTGTGGAAGACTTCTTGCAACAATTTTAAGATTTGGCAAAATTTGTTTAATTTCTTCATCAGTTTTTCTATTAAGTTCATCACTTGTAAGAACTATATCATTGCTAGAATTTATTAATCCGACTTCTCTTCCTATCGCAATAGCAGTGTCTTTATTATCACCTGTTATCATTACAGTTTGTATGTGAGCTTTTTTAACCATTTCAATTCCTTCAATTGCATCACTTCTAACATCATCTTTAATAAAAACTAGTCCAATTAAGGTTAAATCATGAAATCTTTCATCAATGTTTGTTGAATAAGCTGTTACTAATACTCTTATTCCTCTTTTTGTCATAGATTCTATCATTTCATTAATTTTTCTTTTAGAAAGTAAAGTAGTTTTTTCTCCATTTTCATTAACATAGTTTGTACAATAAGGAAGTATTTTCTCTGCTGCTCCTTTTATAAATCTTGTCCTACCATTATAATTAATTGTCGTAGTTGAAAATTTATTTTTACTGTCGAAAGGTACAGTATCTAAAGTTTTATAGGTTAAATTAGTTTCAGTTTTAATAAATGACATTAGAGCTCTATCAGTTATGTTTCCTCCAATAACTTTTGTTCTTGTAGAATCATAAGAACTTGCATTGTTATAAATGAAAGACATTTTTACTATATTATGTAGGGATTTATGTCTAAGTAATTCCATTTCGTTATTGTATTCTTTTAGATCACCTGTCATAAATCCTACAACTTCTAATTTTCCTTTAGTTAAAGTACCTGTTTTATCTGTAAATAAAATATTGATATTACCTGCTGTCTCAATACCTATTAATTTTCTTACTAATACATTATTTTTTAGCATTCTTTTCATATTAGATGACAATACTAGAGTTATCATCATAGGTAATCCTTCGGGAACTGCAACTACAATTATTGTAACACTCAAAGTAAGTGCATATAATATGTGTCCGAAAAGCACAGGAAAATTTGTTATTGTCGCACTAATGCGTGTCCAATCAAACCCATTATCGATTACAATTACTGAGAATAAATAGGAAATTGAAACAAGAATCGCACCTATATAACCTATTCTACTGATTATAGTAGCTAATTTTCTAAGTCTTAGTTTTAAAGGACTGTCAGGTTGTTTTTCTTGGATTTCTTCTGCTAGTTTTCCATAAAAAGTTGCATTACCTACTTTGGTTACAAGCATATTTGCTTCCCCAGAATAAACTACCGTTCCTCTATATACTTCGTTTTTTTCAATTATTTGTTTTTTGTAAAAGTCGACTGGTTCTTTATATGCTTCTTTAGTTTCTCCATTTAAAGAAGACTCGTCCACACTTATATTTCCATTTATGATAACTCCATCAGCTGGTATTTTGTCTCCTGAAGATAAAAGTACAATATCATTACAAACTATATCGTCAATATTGACTTCAACTATTTTCCCATTTCTTCTAACTCTACATTTTATCTTAGATGATTCTTCTTGTAATTTTTCAAAGGCTTTTTCACTTCCATATTCTGAAATTGTAGATATGAAAGAAGCTAGAAAAATGGCAATTACAATTCCAATAGTTTCAAACCAATCAAAATCTTTAAATAAAAACACTGTTTTAATAGCAAGGGCAATCAATAATATTTTTATTATAGGATCGCCTAAAGTTTCTATAAATAGTCTAAAGAAACTTTCTTTTTTTTGCGGATTTATTTTGTTTGTACCGTATTTTTTTGCGTTTTGTATAACTTGTTCATCTGTAAGTCCTGTTTTAATATTGCTTTCATTAAATATATTCCACATAAAAAGTCCTCCCACAATAAATATATTTATGGGACATGCATTTTAGAATATATTTATTTTGACAAATTTAAAATGAAAACGACGAAGAATTATTCTCCATCGTTTTCTTTACTGCAATAGCTATCACATATTGTATCTTTTTTTTCTTTTGCATCATCACATTCAGATGAAACTTTAATTTCATTTAATTCACATTGTTCACTATCACAATTGTTATATTTACATGAATTAACGTTACATCCGATTTTTTGATTTTGTTTCTTTGCCATAAATCATTCCTCCATTTTTATTATGAGAAATGTTTATAAAAATATACATTAAATTTATTATGTGGTTCGAATTATTAAAAATCCTATTATTAAACCTGTTGTTAATCCCATACTTACAATTAAACTAGTTTTTCTTTGATATAAAAATTCAACAAATAATCTTAGTATCATTATTGGTATTAAAATATATTTTCCGGCAGATAAAAATGTTCTAATAACCAAAGGATCTAAATGAATAAACCATAAAATTAAAGCTAAAAGTATACTAGCAATAGCAGGTATTTGAATTGTTATTACGTTATATACTGTTTTGTTCAACTTATATTTAGGTATTAAATACAATTCAGTTAAATATAACAAAGTAAAAATAATCAAAATGGCAGTAGGTAAAAATAATAATTTTATTGGATTTAAAAATATAAGCCATAAATAACTAGCCAAAATAGAAACAATAAATAAAATTATTGAAATTATACATGTTATCAACATATTAACAACCTCTTTTTATCTTTATTTTACAATATATGGATCTTTCTCAGTTCCTTTTCCGCTATCATACATAAGATCTTTAGTAAGATGTATAACAGGCTTTAATTTTGAATTAGTAGAACATCTTTTTACATCTACAGTTCCATAACTTTCTATGTAGAAAACTTCATAAGTATTTTCACTATTTGGAGTTAAAGTCCACCATCCATTTGAATCAGCATCAGGTTTTAAGTAATTGTAATTTTGACATTCTCTATCCCCAATTTTATTACAATTTGTATCTACACTAGCATTTGTATATTGATATACATTTAAAAGTCCTATGTTAGCATTTTCAATATATTTTTCACAATCAATATTGTCAATATCATCTTCAATTGTTTTTCCTGAAATACAGAAATTTTTAGGTATAACTAGTTCTTTAGCATTTTCATCAAGTAAATCATTAGAATTATATATACTATTTAGCTCATCTCTTATTCTACTTACTGTATAATCATTTATACCTGAAGTATACTCAGATTCACTATTATATCTATCATCCCATACAGTTGAAGAATCAAGTTCATCGTTTAAAACAAGTTCCATATTTCCTTCGTTATCTATACTTACTATTCTCCATAATTTATCAGATAATTTTAAGTAGTTATTAAGATTTTCACCTCTAAATACATAATTATCTCCCTGTAAATATAAACCGCTTCCTGCTTCAACAACTTCGTTATCATCTATAACTTTTTTATATAATTCACTAGTAACATATTCATCACCACATTCGATATATGGTATATAAAAATATTTTCCGTTTTCATTTTTTACTGTCGCCTTACCTGTACATTTCGTACCATTTTCAAGTAATTCACTTAGAGGTTTCATAAGTTCTAATTTTACCAAATCATCTACTGATATTTCCCTTATATCTCCTTCTTTAGGCAATAGAGATGAATTTTCTTTATAATATTCTTCTGCAACATTTTTTATCTCATCTTCTACTTCTTTATAAGTCATTTTTTTAGTTGTTCCCAACATAGAAAAAATAACAATTATTATAACGACAACAACTAAAACTGCTCCAACAATTATGACTAATTTTTTTAATTTATCTCTATCCATATTTTTAACCTCTCCTACTATATAGAAATTATAACAAAAATATATAAGAAAATCAATTATTAAATAACATCTAAAGTTTCATCAATTATTGAATATAAATATGTACTAACTTTCTTATTAGTTTTAGCTTCAATATATTTTTTATAGCCATTTAATTGGTTAATATAATTATCATCCTTAATATTTTTTAACTTATAATCGATTATTTTAATTTCATCATCATATTCTAGCATTAAATCGATGATTCCGTGGTACTCTATATTATTAAATTCATAAATAAATTCGTATTCTTTATAGATTTTAGACTTTGAAATGTCCTTAAATAAATCATTATTAAGAAAAGCTAAAACTTTATTTTTATAAAAATCATCTATATTTAAACTATCTAAATCTGGATTTTTAAAATCAATAATTTCAAAAATATAGTGAATATATTTACCTATTTCCATTTTTTTCTTATCTTCATTTGATAATAATTCATTAGTTTTTTTAGAAAATGATTTTTCTTCAATGTTTTCATTATCTATTGTTATAGACTTTATATCCATAACTTCATTAGTTGTAGGTATACTTTCCATATAATTGTTATTTTTTATAATTGTATAATCTTTTGAAATTTTAATTTTATCTAAATCGATTTTAGTAATATAAGAAGAAATATCATCTTTTATCGATTTTAAAATATCGTCAAATGAAGTATATTTTAATCTTGTAATATTATTTAATATTCCACTATTATTTTTTCTATATATTGTATCGGTATTCATATTTGATACTAAAATCATTTTTTCCTTACACCTAGTTAATGCGACATAAAAAAGTCTAATTTTTTCGGAGATTTCTTCTTTTAAATATTTATCTTTTAAAAGTGTTTTGTATATTGTACTAAAAATTCCATTATTGACATATGGTGAAATAATGCCATAAATATTATCATAAGTAAATTTTTCTTTTAAATCACTTATATTAAATTTTGCATATAACCCTGAATAATAACATACATGATATTCCAATCCTTTTGATTTATGAATGGTCATTATTTGTACACTATTATTATCTTCATTATTATAAGAATATTTTATATCATATTGTTTCTTAATTATATTATCGATATACTCTATAAAGTCATACACACTATAACCAATACTAGATAAACTGTTAGATAAATTGGTTATATATTCTATTCTAATAAGTGACTCTTCAATATTTCCTATTTCAATAAGCTTTTCATAAAAATTAAACTCTTTTACAATTAAATCTAACAAATCAGAACTTTTAATGTATTCAAGCTTTTCAACAATATTGTTTATTTTTTTAATTATTAAAGATTCAAAATAATTATTATTTCTAATATAATCAAAAATATCATTATCATCATAGCTAAATAAAAAACTACGCGCAATACTTACAAAACAATATTTAAATTCTTCATCAAAACATTTGTTCTTAACCTTTAAAATTAATCTTAAAATATTTCTTAATACCAATACATCCATTCCGTTATTAATAGTTTCATCTTTTAAAATATTTAAAGGTATATGCATATATTCAAAAATTTTCTTATACAATTCAAAATTTGTAGTTCTATCCATAAGAATTACAAAATCTTTATATTCTATATTTCTAATTTCAAGTTCATCTTTATCAAAAACTTTATATTTATTTTCAATTTTATTTTTTATATCATTTGCGATAATAAATGCTTCAATTTCTTCTTTAGTATATCCAAGACTTTTATCGTATTCATAATTATATACTTCAAAATTATTATTTTGTGAAGTTTTACCTTCATTTTCATAAGTAGAGTTTCCAAAAATCATTTGATGACTTTCTTTATATTGTGCGCCACCTATCATGTCATCCATTATGATATTAAAGATAGTATTTATATTTTCCAAAGTCTCTTTTCTAGATCTAAAATTTTTATTTAAATCAATTTTTATACCATTGTTATTTTTACTATAATTATCGTATTTGTTTTTAAATATATAAGGATTTGCATTTCTAAATCTATAAATTGATTGCTTTATATCTCCGACCATATAAACATTATTATTAGAAATTAGATTTATAAAAGTTTCTTGTAAATCATTAGTATCTTGATATTCATCAACTAAGATTTCCTTAAAATAATTTTTTAATTCCTCACGTATCTCCTCATTTTCTTTTACAATTTTAATTGCCATTTTTGCGATATCGTTAAATTCGAACATATCATTTTCAAATTTAAAGTTTTGAATCTTATTATCTAACTCTAAAATTATTTTACATATTATATCTATATATTTTTTAGTACTTAAAATACTCGTTTTTATATCTTCAATACTTTTATATGAACAAAGTTCTATTATTTCTTTAATTATACTATTGATATTTTCCTTTGAATTTTTAGCATTGTCATCACTGCCTCTTGGAAGTGATGGTATTTTTATATTAAGGTTATTTTTTATTTCCATATAGCTTGTACTATTTATTAAACTTGAAATAGAATCATAAAATTTATCATAATAATCTTGAACTACATAAGTTTCAAGAATTTTAAGTTCATCTTTTATTGTTTCTAATTTTTCTTTAATAAGATTTATGTATTTATTTATGTCTATATCAATTTTTTCATTATTAAAAAAATTGTTTAAATAATTCTTAAGATACTCTTCTTTATCATATTTCATATCTAATTTATTACTTATGGAGATGATATAATTTCTAATTTCTGTATCATCTTTAATACAAAAATCACCAATTAATTTTAAAAACTCAGAATTTTTTTCTTCATAAAATTTATCAAAAATTTCATCCAAAAATTCTTCCTTCTTTAAAGTGATAATACTTGCTTCACAAATAGAAACATCTTTTGATACATTAAGTAAATAATGATACTTCTTTACGACTGACAATGCATAACTATCAAAAGTCGTAATATAAGATGCATCTATCATGTCAAGCTGATTTTTTAAATCAACATCTTTTTTTATATTTTTTCTGATTCTTTCTTTCATTTCATGGGCGGCAGCTTTTGTAAAAGTTAAAATAAGAAGTTCATTTATATTAATCCCACTTTTAAGCTTTCTTAAAACACGTGCTGATAAAACAGCGGTTTTCCCACTTCCTGCACCCGCACTTACGATTATGTTTTTTCCTTCTTCATCTATTGCTTGTTGTTGTTCTTTTGTCCACTTAGGCATACATATCACCTCAATTTTTTATGTTGTTTTCGTTTAATTATTTTCTTATAAAATAAGAATATTCCTATTATCCAAAACGGTACTGTAAATAAAATCATATTATACTCTTGATTTTTAAATAGTCTATAATCCATAAATATTAGGAATCCAAACCAGTATAATAGAATACTAATAAAGAATATATTTGAAAATAAAGGAATAAATTTGTCTTTTTTTATAATAGAAGAAACTGTAGCTCCCAGGATTGATAATGTACAAATCATAAAAGGTATAATTGCAATTTTAGTAGTTAATTTATCTGATGTTATAAATATCCATATTGGTGCGAAATTAATAGCGATAGCCACTAAAAGTCTTATAGTTTTATAAATAATTAAAAATATATTTATTATTTTATAAGTTATATTATTCATATTTATCAGTCCTTGTTTTCTAAAAATTCCAAATTTTTATATTCTTTTAAATTTACAATATTTTTTTCATTCATAAAGCATAAATCTTTGAAATTACAAAATTCACAACCTATATTTTTAAGCCCTATTCTTTTAGGATTAATTGTAAAATCTCCTTCTAAAATTTCTTTACTAGCTTCATCAATTTTTTTATCTACAAGTTCTATTATTTTATTTATTTTATCATCATCTATAACTTTAGAATAACTATAAAATCCATTTTTACCAATTTTCATACTTTTGAT
This sequence comes from uncultured Bacilli bacterium, assembly GCA_944372025.1. Taxonomy (GTDB): domain Bacteria; phylum Bacillota_I; class Bacilli_A; order RF39; family UBA660; genus JAFSEX01. The sequence goes on from CALVYE010000004.1 coordinate 12,584, forward strand.
AACTTCGCTATCTACATAGCTAAAGTCAAATTCTTTTAAAATATCTTCATTTGATGTACTATATCCTGATAATTTTAAAGAATCCCTTTTTATTTTTTCTATATCGTCTCCTACTTTTATTAAAACTTCATTGTTAAGAATCTTTTGCAAATAAAATCCTGCAAATTTTATATTAGTAAATAAATTACTATTTTTAACTAAATACAAATATACAGGTAACTGCATTTCTATACCATAAATTGTATTGTTTAAATTAGTTTCAGGATGCCCCGTTTTATAATCTATTATCGCAACCAAAGTTTGTCCATCTTTTTCTTCATATAAAATTTTATCGACAATTCCCATAAAAGTTATTTTAATATTTCTATCTTTGTTAATATATATCTTTCTTTCATACAAAGCTTTTTTAAAATTAGAAAATTTTCTTTGATAGTTTAAAGTATCTATAATAAAGCTTAATTCATCTTTAAGTTTTCCAAGAAAGAATTTTTCTTTATTAGATAAATCTTTATCTTTTAAATAATCTTCCCATGCTTTTTCAAAGTTGAACCCTTCTTCAAAACATATAGATAATATATAGTGAAACATACTACCTATAAAAATTGGAAACGTTTCTTCATATTTTTCTAATTTTAAAATATTTCCTATATAATATCTAAATTTACACCTAAAAAATTTATCGATACTAGAATATGATAATAACAGTTTATTGTGAATAAAGTTTTTTAAATTTTCACTATCTATTTTATTGAAAGTATTATCATATTTTAAATACTTAATATCTTTATAAGAATTATATAAAATAGGTAGATTTTCATCTATTTTTCCAAATTTTATCAGCTTGTCTAATAATTTAGCCAAATTAAGTTTGTTATGTATATCTGAATAGGCAACCTTTAAATCATTCATTGGTCTTTTTATTATCACATCCATATCATTTATTAAAATCGAAGGATAATATGTATCAAATTGAGTTTTAAGTTTATACGTAATGGTTAAATTTTGAATATTATTTAAAATATTTAAAATTATTTTTTTTTCATTAATATTCTTTTCTAAAGTTGTTTCCACATTAATAACGTTTTTTAAATTATCTCCAAAAAAGTCTTCGTCTTTATATATTATAGGAATAGAACCTTGATTAAACCCCATTAAAAAGACATACAAATCATCATTTATAATATTATCTTTTAAATCTATAATTTCAACACAATTGTTTAAATGATTTTGAACTATTTTAGTTTGTTTTAGCTTATTTTCTATAATTTTAATATTTATATCATCTAATTTATTAAAATTAATTTTATTACAAACATCAATAATCTTGTTATAAATTTCATCATTATTAATTTCATTTTTAAATATATTTATAACATCAGTTATTGTTTCATTGGTTTTACACAGATTTAAAAACATATTACCTAAGTAAGTATCAAATAAAGAAGTATCTGTGTCAAGTTTTAAAGGAATATTATAAAATTCAAACATTCTCTTCAAAGGTATTTCATATTCACTTGTTACACCCGCAAGTTTAATATTATTTATATTTATATCTTTGTTTAATAAATCAATAATTTGATTTATTACATAATTTATTTCATCATCTATATTGTCAAACTCGTTTATTACAAATTTTTTACTTGGTTTATTTTCTTTATATATTATTTCAACATCAGTTATTTTAGAAATTTCCTCTAACATTTTTTTACTAAACTTATCTATGTAATCATAGCCATATACGACTATTTTATTTTTATTTAAATAATATCTAAATAGTTCATCTTTTATTAATAAATTATTTTCTAGAAGTTCATTTTTAAAATTTAAAAGCTTTTGTAATTTTTTAGAATTATATTCATCTTTTTCTATATAATACATATTTTGTATGTAAGTTAGTGCCACATCATATTTTACTTTATATTTTTTCATTAGAAAATAAATTGCTTCATCATCATAATCAAAAATATATTTTTTCTTTAATTTTTCTATAGACATTATTTTTATATTTTTTAAAGGTAGTTTAGAAATCTCATCTATAATTAAATTTTTAAGTTTATTAGGAACAATTAATAATGTATTATCTTTTAAGTTATTAAAATTCATAGTTACCACCTACATTAATTATACCATGTACAAAATATTTTATATATCAAAAAAGAGAAAAGGAATAAATTATTTTCCTGTTTTCTCTTCATACCAATTTTTAATTTTATTTTTAATATTACTCGCACCTTCAGATATTTTTTTACCTGTATTTTTTACAGTCTCTTTTAAATTTTCATAATTTTCTTGTAAGTTATTATAGTTTTCTTCTCCAATTGTTTCTTCAGTTTTATCACTCAAATATTCTTTTGCTTGACTTATTTTTTCACTAACTTTAGTGTAAGCCTTTTTTGAAGTTGATTTTATTTTATCTTTATAATTTGGAAATTTATTTTCAATCGAATTATCCATTCTACTTGCGATGTCTAAAATTTTAGATTTAACCTCATTTGTTAAAGATTTAAATTTTACTCCTTTAATTTCTTTATCATAAAAGATAAAATCGATCACAGTTACAAAAGAGTTTGTAATTTTATCTTTAAAACTTGAAGAGTCATCGCTTGATAATAATGCATTTGTTTCATCTTCTATATCTGAAAAATAAGATATTACTTCATCTTCACTATGAAAATTTTCATTATCAATAACAACTTCCTGATTTTCGTTAGGTATTTCAGCAATATTATCATTACTAATTTCAGATATTTCATTTTCTTTATCTTTTTCTGTATTATCTAAACTATTTGTATTTGACTCTTGTTCTTTCGTATCTTCTTCTTTAGGACCAATTACAATAGCATCTTTCTGAAAAGGATTAGTACACCCTGTAATAAAAAATACACTAAATAAGATTAAAAATATTATCAAACTTTGTTTATTAAAATACTTCATAATTACCCCCCAAAAAATTTTAATTATTATTTTTAGGTTTTAATCCTAAATATTTTGGCCAAGCTTTTGGATGTTTTAAAACACTCATAGAAACATATTTATCAGCCATAGTAACTATCCACGCTTCAATATATCTTGGTGGGATTATATTAAGTGGAAACATATGTCTTAAAATAATATTTTTAGTTTTTTTATCCATATATTTATTAAAGTATTTGCAAGAATTTTCTAAAGCTTCTTTTGCGTGGACAAATCCATGTTTTTTAAAAAAGGGAGATTTTTTACCTAGTTTATCTTGCCAAGGCTCATAATAAAAATCGTGAAGTAAACCTCCTATTGCGGCCTTTTCTTTATCTACACCTAAAAGCTTTGCAATCTTATATGCTACATAAGAAACTTTTAATGAATGTTCATATACACTTTCGTTTTCATGATGTAGGAAATCTTTTCTTTTAAGAAATTCTTCATGATTAACGATGTCTTTTATTATATTATAATATTCTTTGTCATCTAAAAAGTTCATTTACATTACCTCTTTTTAATCTATAAAAAGTATATACCAAAAATACTTTTTTAGCAATAAATAGAGCCTAGAAATAAAATCTTTCTAGACTCTAGTGTTACAGATTTGTAAAACCAAATCATGTAACATTATTATAATATGTAGTTATTTATAAAATATACATAAATATTTATAAATTTATTCTAAAACATTTAAAATATCTTCTTCTTGATTTCTAAAATAAAGTACAAGTTTATCATTTATATCGACAGTTCCAAGTAAAATATCTTCGTATTTTTTGCCTTTAACTTTTAGTTCATTGTCAAGCCATTTTTTATTTTTATTTATATTACTTAAATTTTTATCCATGATTTTACCATCTATTATTACATTGGCACATAATCCTTGTTTTTCTGCTTTTAAATTCATGTCTTTAATTGTCAAAGGTTTATTTTCTCCTTTAGGTAAAAAACTTACATTACCATTAGCTTCCATTATTGCAAATTCAATATCACTTAAATCAAAATATCCATTTGTTCTACATTCTTCTAATAAATCATTAACATCGATTTTTGCTTTTTTTAACCCATTTTCTAATAATTTTCCATTTTGAATAATTATTGTAGGAACGCCCATAAAAAATTTACGAAGTTTAATACTTTTCATGGTGATTTTGGATATTATATAAGCTACTACTCCAAACAAAACAATTGCGACGATTCCATTTATAAATTGATTATCCATATTAGTCGTAATTTCAGCTGCAAAGTTACCTATAGATATTCCCATTACATAATCAAATAAACTAAGTTCTGAAATTTGTTTTTTCCCCATTAGTTTAGTTATTAAAAATAAAGTTATTAAAGATATGAGTCCTCTTACAATTGTTTCAATTATTTGAACCATATCTGCTTCAAAAAGTTTCATAGTACCACCCATAATTAATATTTACAATTTTAAAAATTTAATAACTAAAATGTAAATAACAATTTATTTAGTTTAAAAATATTGAATAGTTGAAGCTTAACTATTTTTTATCATCTATTTTTATACTATATACACTTGGGCCCTCAATGACATTTCCATCAATGTCAAATCTAGAACCATGACATGGACAATCCCAGGTTTTATCTTTTTCATTAAAAATTAGACTACATTTCATATGAGGGCAAAGATTACGTACAATATGTTCCGTACCTTCGTTATCTATATATATTCCTAAATTTTTACCATTTCTTGTTTCGAATCTAACTTTTTCTTTATACCACTTATAGTTTTTTTTGAATTTTGTTAATGCATAAGCTTTTCCATTAAAATATGAATTTAAAACAAGATTTTTAATTTTATCTATACTTACAGGTCTATTAGGATTAAATAAATTGATATATCTATTTTTATTTTTAAGAATAATATCACTCAAAATTTTTCCCGCTATAGTTGCATTGGTCATTCCCCAAGTATTATATCCTGTACCAATTAATAAATTAGAATCATCTTTTTTTATACAACCAATAAGAGGAAGATTATCATTTGTCATAATATCTTGATTGGTCCAAATATATTTTACTTGTTTATTTAATTTTTCTTTTACTTCTTTTTCTAGTTTGTTATATTCACATTTTCTATCTAATTTATCACAAAGTTTATGAGAATTACCAGCGTAAATAAAATATCTATTTTTATCTTCATGATATCTTATAGATTTAATTGGATATGTATTTGTAATCGCATTAAATTTTTCTATTTGATTTACTTTTGATGCTGTAACATATGATTTTTCGATATGTGTTTTAAGCGGAATAAATCCTGGAATTACAAAAAAAGGATAATGACAACTTATTACAACTTTTTTAGCTTTTATTTTCGCACTCTCTGTACTACAAATATAAAAATCATCTTCTTTACTAAGTTTTAGTGCTCTTGTATTTTCGTATATCATAATACCTTTATCTAAACAAATTTTTTTAAGTTCTAAAATATATTTTAAAGGATGAAAAACATAAGTATCTGATACTTTTAAAGCATATTTACATGGATGTTCAATAGGTAGATTTTTTGTAGTTGAATATTCTATTTTTGCTTTTTTAAAAAAATTTTCTTCTAACTTAAATTTAGATATTTCATTTTCATCATTAGTAAATGTATAAGAATCGTTTTTTATTAAATCACAATCTATATTATACTTTTTTATATTATCTACAACTAATTTAATGGCTTCTTTTTGAGAATCTAAATATAATTTACTAATTTTAAAATTAAAGTTTTTTTCTAATTTATGATATATCAATTCTTGTAAATAAGTTAATTTTCCTGTAGTTCTAGAGCTTACACCATATCCTACTTTATCTTGTTCTATGAGTGCGATGTTCATATCACTATCTTTTAGATAGAATGCAGTTGATATTCCTGTCAAACCACCACCTATTATAAGTACATCTACATCTATATCTTTATCTAAACTTTTTTCAATTTTAGGACTAATATTTGTTGTCCATAAACTTTTATTTTCCATTCTATCACCTTTATTAATATGGTAAAAATGTTAATTTTTAAACACAATAAAACCCATAAAGTTTATCTTTATAGGTTTTATTTGTATTTCATAAATTATTTTATACCCGTAATTTCAGTAACATCACTTAAAGAAGAATATTCTATTGTTAATTTGTTACCTGCTTCATAAAATGGTATCATTTTTTTATCTACTTTAATAGAAAGTCTATATTTATTACCTTCGATATCTGTTATGTAATAATATGTATTTCCATCTATCATCGCACTTTTTATAGATGAGATAGTTATCTCTTTAGTATTTTTTCCCTCTTCAGTAGATAACTCCACTTCATTTAAATAATTTTTAGCTGCGGTTTCAATTCCTTTAGATGAATCCGTAACTACAACTTTTTGATAATCCTTAACATCTACAAAAGCATACATTTTTACAAGACCTGCATTATCTTTTAGCGAAATTAGATAAGTTGGATTATTATTAAGATTTATGAGCAATGGGAAAGATGCCTTATAATTCATTTGTTGTACTTGACCTTCCGCACTACTCATCGCAGAATATTCTTTCGCACCTGCAACTGAGTAAAAATGAGTTTCTTTAGTTCTTAAATTACTCAAAATAAATCCTAAAATTGCTTCATCTGAAGTAGCCGAAGTGATACCAGTATACATATATACATCATCATTCATAACTGTATAATTATATCCTTCAGTTGTAGTTGTAACATTCTTTTGACCAAAAATTGAATTTAAGAAACCATTTTTATATTTTCCCCAATCATTTATTTGTTCAATTAATAATTCAGCGGAAAATACATGATCTACCCAAGTAGGAACTTTATCAACTGAATACTTTTTAGATTTTCCTGTAATTGGATCTAAAATAACCACTCCTGTTATTTCTTTCTTGATGCCTACTCCCGAATATTTAACTGTTGGTACTATCCAATATGGATTTCCCTCATTATCTATTTCGAAATTAGCCTTATCAAAAATTTCAGTTGGATAATTAAATCTTAAATGTCTGTATAAATTTTCATTAAACATAGCAGATGGCATATATTTCATACCTTTTTCAAGTTTAACTAATTTTGATTCACCTGAAACAGAATTAACAGTTATATATCCTTTTACTCCATTTTTTCTATTGGTAAAATACTTTATAATTCCATCATATTCAAGAGGAGTAACACGAATAATTTCGTCATTATAATTAATTTGGGTATATAAATTTGATACATAAAATTGAGAAACTAGTTCAGGCATTTGACCCATTACTCTATCTCCCAATTTAGAACTTGAATCTTTATCCAAAAGTGGTAAAGTATTAAAATTTACGGGGCTTACATCTTTTGTAAAATCTGTAGTTTGATCTATTTCTATTCTTTTTGAATAAGCTTTAGATCTAAATATTGGAGATAAAAAGAAATTTATGATAAAAATTAAAATAAATACTCCAATAATTATTAGTGGGACAAGTGTAATATATGATATCTTCTTTCTATTTCTTAAAATTTCAGTAACGTTAAAAACACTTACTAATTTTGTTAAATAAAATGCTCCTACTATAAATAATAAGAAAATATAAAAATCCATAGATGTAAGATTAAAAGGTGGTAAATATATGTAATATAAAAGTAATGTGAAAACTATTGTTATTAATATTCTAATAAATAATGTTTTGTTTTTTGTCATAAATAAACCTCTTTTCTAAACACATAATATCATATTAAAAATAATATTACTATATTAATCTATTTTTTTTAAAACATTTTGAAAATTAAAATTTAAATCTTGAATATCTATTGCTTTAACTGATATATTGTTTTCATAAGTTTTAGTATCTATATACTCACTAATTTGTGCATAAGGATCATCAAACTTCATAATGTCTAATAATAAAGCTATATTGGGATTATTGATATATTTTTCAAATATTAAATTAATAATTGCTAATTTTTCTCTATACGAAGATTTCCTCATCCAAAAATCATTAAGTATAATATCACAATTACTTTCGTTACTATAATTGTTTGTTTCAAAATTTTCTATAATATTTTTATTTAATTCAATAAATTTTACTTTTTGAATAGTATCATCTACCAAAACCATTAAATTCCAAATATATTTACCTGTTTCATTTTTAAATAAATTTCTTGGTACTAATACATTGTTACTATAAACTTCACACGTAATTTCTTTAAGTCCACCATTTTTTATACTTTTTTTTATTTTTTCATTTGGACCTGTAGCTTTGTATTTATTTTCCTTTATTGAAATTTTGTCTTTAACTTGTTTCGGATTACTATATTTTTCATTTAGATATATTTTATTAATAAGTTTTTTGGATTCTAAATCAAAAAAATTATCTTGAAGTGATAAAAAAGAATTAATATGCTCTACAGCATTACAGTTATATTTAGTAACATTTTTCTTTAGTTTTTTATTTTCTAATGCTAGCATAAATTTAGTAGCTTGGCTTAAATCAAGTTTTTTATAAATGTAAGTATTCCATTCTGAAAGTCCTATTCTTATTAGAAAATATATAATTCTTTTTTGAATCGTATCTATCTTTTTACGATTTTTCATAAGCATTAACGGTACACATCCGTCATCAAGATAGTCAATAAAAGCTCTATAATTATTTTTAAACTCATCAAATAATTGTTTTTTAGACAAATCTTTAAAAAAATAATCTACAACGTGAACATCTTTTTTTAAAAACTTAAATAAATTTAATTTTTTATCTTTGTAAGGTTTATTTTCAATAGTTGATTGAGGAGTTACTTCTAAAATTGTATTTATATTATGCTTAGATTTTTTATAGGGTATTTCAAAATAATTTTCTAATATTCTAAAAATGTCTACTTGTAAGAAATCGATTATATATTTTTTCCAATTATCTATTTGAAACGGAAAAGGAGCATCTGTATTTAACATGGTAATTGCAATGGCGATAACACATGCACTTTCATCATTAATTTTCTTCGTACTTTTTAAATAAGTTTTAATTCCTAAAATCTTTCTCAACACTTCAAAAGTTTTATCATCAATTTCATTTGCATCTATATTATCGATTCCATATAAACGAAACTTACTATTCATAAGTAATCCTCCTTAGATTGATGCTTATTATAGCAAAAACAATTTTTAAAGTCAAAAAAGAATTGCTTATTATTAATTACTAAGGTATAATAACTAATAAAAAGGAGAATTTTTATGTCTAAATTATTAGTAAGTGATTATGATGATACATTATATACAAGTAGTAAAAGTCTTTATTTTAACATACTAGCAATTGAAAAATTTAGAAAAAACGGTAATAAGTTTGCAATTGCAACCGGAAGAAACTTTATATCTATTGATTCATTAATTAGAAAATATAAAATTCCATATGATTATCTTATATGTAATGATGGAAGTATTATTTTTGATAATAAACATAATATTATTTCGGCTCATTATCTAAGTAATAGTGAAGTAAATGATGCTTTATTTTATCTTAATAACAAAAATGAATTTTTTTATAGAATTTCATTATACAATACTCTATGTGAAGCATTAAATAAAGAAAAAATATTAGAGATTGCTGGTTATATAAAATTTTTAAAAAGTGTTAAAACAATAGTTAATGAAATGAATGAATATTTTAGTACAATCAAAGCTTATAAATTTGAAAACTATTTATTTGTTAAGAGACCACAAAATAAAAGTGATGCAATTAAAGAGCTAATAGAGATTAAAGGTATAAATAAAGAAGATGTATATACTATTGGAAATGCACAAAATGATTACGAAATGGTAAAAGATTATAATGGATATAATATGTTAATTTCAAGTCCTAAATTGTATGGTAATAGTAAAGGTACTGTTACTTCTGTTAGACAACTTATTAAAAAAATTGACAAATAAGAGATGATCATAAAAAATCATCTCTTTTAAAATTCTAAACCTTTTGTTTTTTTGGATATTTAATATAATATTTGTATGTTTGAGATAAAAGTATCGCAACAGGAAGTGCAACAATAATACCTAACATTCCAAATAATGCTCCACCTGCAAAAACGCTAAATATTGTAATTATTGGATGAATATTATTAGATTTACCATATATTTTTGGAGACCAGAAATATCCATCTATATTAGGTAAAATAAGTGAAACAATTAAAGTTAATATAAATAATTTTGGACTTACTAAAATTGCTGTAATAAGAGCGATAATATTAGTAATTATTCCTCCAAAATAAGGAATTATTGTCGTAAAAGATGCAAGTATACCTAAAATTAAGAAATATGGATGACCAATTAAATAGAAAACTAAAGTATATTCAATTAACTGTACAAGAATATATTTCATAAGTCCTGAACAATAATTTTTCATTTCTATATCTAAGCTTTTAACATAATTGTAAGTTTTCTTACTTTTATTTTTGAAAAACTCTTTAATTCTAAATCTTATATTATCCATATCTGAAAGAAAATATATACCTACAATAAATGCTATTAAAAGATTTGAAAAAACTGATATAAATACTTTTATTATATTAAAGGCACTGTTAGACACAGCTTTACCAACATCTAAAACAATCTTATTAACATCAGAAAAACTTTGTTGAATATAATTTAAATCAATGTTATATTTTGTAGATATATCCTGAATAAATTTTATTGAACTAGATATCAAATTTACTGTTTGATCATAAACAAGAGGTACTAATAAATAAATTACTAAACCTAAGAATGCAACAACAAGTATAATAATAATCACAATCCCTAAAACTTTAGGTATTCCATTTTTCTCCATATATTTAAGAACAGGATAAAATATATATGCAAAGCAAAAAGCTAAAAGGAAAGGAAGTAAAATGCCAAATATTTTTGTTCCCCACCATATCCAAAAATTAGCTGTTGAAACAAGAATTAAAATTAGAAGCGCAACTAAAACAAGATTTATTAATCTAAAATTTAATCTATCTTTTTTATTTTTCATTTTATACCCTCGCTATCTAATATTATGGTAATAGGTCCATCATTTATAAGTGATACTTCCATTTCTGCACCAAAAATTCCTGTTTCAACTTTTATTTTTTCACTTAATAGCTCATTAAATTTATTGTATAAAATAGTGGCTTCATCACTTTTTAAAGCTTTTATATAACTTGGTCTATTTCCTTTTTTAGTATCTGCATATAAAGTAAATTGAGAAATAGATAAAATACTTCCTCCAACTTCTAATACATTTTTGTTCATAACACCATTTTCATCATCAAAAATTCGTAAATTAAGTACTTTTTTTATCATATATTCTAAATCCTTAATATTATCATTATATGTAAAACCCACAAGAATCATTAATCCATTATCTATTTTACCTACAACCTTTTTATTTACAGATACAGAAGATTTTTTTACTCTTTGAACTACAACTCTCATTATTTTATAATTCTTTCTACTTTCTTAATAAATTTTAAATTATATAAATCATTTATAAATTTATCTAAAACTTCTGTATCACTTACTAAAACAGTAACTTCGTAAACTGTTATATTAGACTTACTTACAGTATTAATATTTTCAATATTTACATTATTATTAGCTGCTTTAGTTATAACATCTAATAAAGGATTTTTTGTAGGCTCAGAATGTATAGTAATCGTAGTTGGATATTTTTTGGTAATATTAGGATTCCATCTTACTTCAATTAAGCGTTCATCTACATCATAAATATTATGACAATTTTTTCTATGAATACTTATACCATTTCCCTTTGTTATAAAGCCTATTATTTTGTCGCCTTTAATAGGTTTACAACAAGCAGCAAGATTAACTTTGATATCATCTACGCCATTTACTAAAATATCATTTTTAAGATTTATATTTTTAGGTTCTTTAGGTAGTAATTTATCAAGTACATATTCTTCTTTAGGTTTTAAATTATCAGTAATCAAATTAATTATATGACCTACAGTATATTTATTTGTACCGATATTAAAATATAAATCATCGATATTTTTAATCTTCAAATTTGAAAACAATTTATCTAAATTTTCATCAGTAAAGATTTCGCCAAAAGATAATTTTCTTTTTCTAAGTTCTTTGTGTAGTAAATCATTACCTTTGTCAATATATTCTAATTTATCCTTTTTAAAGAAGAAAGCCTTAATTTTACTTTTAGCTTGATTTGTTTTTGCAATATTTATCCATTCTTTATTAGGACCTACCGAAGTTTTGTTAGTATTAATTTTTACAATATCATTACTTTTTAATTCATAATCTAGAGGTACGATTGTATTATTTACAAGCGCACCTACCATTCTATCCCCTACTTCTGTATGTACTTTATATGCAAAGTCAATAGGAGTAGCACCTTTAGGCAATTCTATAACATCACCCTTAGGAGTAAATACATAAATATTTGATTTTAATATTTCACTTTTTACAGTATTTACAAATTCTTCAGGCGTAGTATCTTCCTCTTGAAGTTCTATAATACTTCTAAAAAATTGTAATTTTTGTTCCATTTCATTTTGCATACTTTTACTTGCATCAGTGTTTTCTTTATATGACCAGTGAGACGCGATACCGTATTCCGCAATTTGATCCATCGCATGAGTTCTAATTTGAATTTCAAATAAGAACCCATCGATTCCAAAAACTGTTGTATGTAAAGATTGATACATATTAGTTTTTGGTCTCGAAATATAATCTTTAAATCTCTTAGGAATTGGTCTATATTTAGAATGAATTAAACCTAAAGCAACATAACACTCTTGTTCTGTATCTACAAGTATTCGAAGCGCGAGCAAATCAAAAATATCGTTGAAATTTTTACCTTTATCTAATTTTTTATAAATACTATAAATTGATTTAGCTCTTCCTTTAATTTCATGTTTAATGTCATGTTCGTTTAATAGTTTAGAAACTTCTTTTAACATGTCTTGAACTGTTTGATCACGTTCAAGTTTAGTTTGATTTAATCTTTCAACAATCGAATAAAAAGCATCGGGTTTTAAATACCTTAAAGATAAATCTTCTAATTCACTTTTAAGTTTATGAATACCTAATCTATGTGCGATTGGAGTTAGAATTTCTAAAGTTTCACGTGCATTATTTTTTTGGCGTTCCTCAGATAATGCCCATAAAGTTCTCATATTGTGTAGTCTATCTGCAAGTTTTAAGATTATAACTCTTACATCTTCAGAAAGTCCTACAAAAATCTTTCTATGATAAGCAATTGTAGCTTCGTTTTCTGTAGAAAAATTAATCTTATTAATCTTAGTAACTCCATTTACTAAAAGTGAAACTTCCGCACCAAAATTAGCAGTAATATCATCTAAAGTTACATTAGTATCTTCAACTGTATCATGAAGAAGTGCGGCACATATCGTTGCAGCATCCGCATATACTGTTGTAAGTATGTTTGCTACATTTAAAGGGTGTTGAATATAAGGTTCGCCACTTTTTCTAATCGCTCCTAAATGTGCTTCTGCAGCAAAATTGTATGCTTTTTTTATCATATCTAAATCATCTTCACGAGTAATATATGATTTTACTTTCTCTTCTAACTCTTCATATCTTGATATACCATCTTTACTCATAAACATCACCTACTAACTAATTTAAATTATAACATAATTTTCTTATCCTTAAATTATATTAAATAGGTAAATTTTTAAAACTTACCTATTTAATCCTTTAATAACTTTTTCATCCAATTCATCTTTATCATCGATATCCCAAAATCTTTTCTTTTTAGGTTTTCCTATATTTCTCTTTTCAAGTTCAAGCCATATTTGAGCAGCTATGAAAATTGATGAGTAACATCCTACAACTAGACCTATAAGCATTGCAATATTAAATGTATATATGTTATGTGAACCCATAATTAATAATACTATTACTGGAGTAAGTGTTGTTAAAGATGTAATTAGACTTCTAACAAACACTTGTCTTAAACTTGTATTTACAACATTAATAAGTTCATCTTTATTTTTAACTTTATCATTATACATTAATTTTAAATTTTCTCTAATTCTATCGAAACATACTATTGTATCATTTATCGAGTAACCTAAAATTGATAGTAGAGCTGCTATGAAGATTGTAGATACTTCAATTCTAAATATACTAAAAATACAAATTATAAACAATATATCATGAATTAAAGCAACAATACCTGAGAAAGCATAATTAAATGTAAATCTAAATGTCATGTATACAATTATTCCTATTGAAGCTAAAACTACAGATATAATGGCATTCTTAACAAGTTGTTGCTTAACAACATTTGAAACGACACCTATATCGGTTTTTGCTTGATATTTATCATTCAAATTATTAGTTAATTCTTCTATTTCTTCTTTATCCAATACTTGATTAATCTTAACATATACATCTTTTTCAGTATTATTTATATGATTTATATCTGAAACTTCATATTTCATTTCCTCAGATAAATAATCTTTGACATCATTTATTTTTAAATTGTTTTCACTCGAAATAGTTATTGATGAACCGCCTTTATAGTCTACTCCTAAATTGAAGCCCATAAATAATGTAAATATAACTCCAACTATTAAAACTGAAGCTGTAACAACAAAGAATTTTTTTCTATTTTTAACAAAATCAATTTTTACATTAGTTACCATAACATTGTCTTTTTTCTTTTCAATATTATTTTTAATTCTATCTTCTCTTATACCAAATAGTAATTTGAATTTCTTATCAAATTTACCCGTTCTAATTAATAATGATAAGATAAATCTTGTAATATAAACCATAGTAAACATTGTTACAAAAATATTTATAATTAACATTGTTGCAAAACCTTTGACACTACTTTCACCAAAGATAAATAAAATTATCGCAACAATCAAAGTAGTAACATTCGCATCTAAAATACTTGAAAAGCTATTTTTATTACCTGCTTTGAAAGCTTCATTTAAACTTCTACCCATTATAAGTTCTTCTTTAATTCTTTCAAAAGAAATTACACAGGCATCGACAGCCATACCAATACCTAAAACTAATGCGGCAATACCAGGTAAAGTTAGAACTCCTCCAACTAAATAAAATGTTAAAAATACTAAGAAAGTATATATTAAAATACTTACACTTGCGATTACACCCGACAATCTATATATTAAGATTAAAGTTAACATTATAAGTGCGACTCCTATAACACCCGCAATTAATGTCTTATTTAATGAATCTTCTCCAAATGAGGCATCTACAGTTCTTGAAGATATTTCAGTAAGTTTAGTAGGCATACTACCACTATTTATAAGTTCAACTAAATTAGTAACTTCTTCTGTAGTGAAATTACCTTCGATAATAACATCAGAAGCAAAACCTTGGTTTACGGTTGCTACTGATAGACAGTTTGAATCACCTTTACCACAATTATTTTGCTCATTAGCAAAACTATCAGTTTCTTCATCATAGTCTAACCAAATTACTATTCTATTATCTTCTTTTTGACTAACTTTTAAAGTTTGTTCATAAAATTCATCTTTATCATTGATACTAAGACTTACGACAGGAAGTCCACTTTCATTTCTTCCTACCTTCGCACCACCACTTTTAAGCACATCGGAAGTCATTAAAAGATTATCAGAAGTATCTCTAAAAGTAAGACTAGCTGCAGTTCCTAAAGTTTTACGTGCATCATCAGGATTTTTAATACCTGCTAGTTTAACTCTTATTTTATCATTTCCTTCGATAATTATTTCGGGTTCTGATACACCTAATACATCGACTCTTCTAGATAAAGTTTTATAAGTTGCCTGTGCCATATCTGAAGTAACTTTAGTTTTACCATCCAGGCTTTCAAGCTCGTATAAAACTTCAAAACCACCTTGTAAATCTAATCCAAAATTAATACTTTTAAATAGTGGAAATAATGCTGCAATAACAACCGCAACTAAAATAACTAAAGATGTTATTAAAAGTCCCAAATTAATTTTTTTATTTCTTTTTCTTGCCATTTTTCTTCCCTCCTGAATTACTTTCTTTATTAAAGAATTTAACAACTCCATATATTATAGATATGTACATACCAACACTCGATACTAAAATAGCTAAAAACGCTAAACATAAATTCAAATAATCATTAGAACCAAATAGCTTTACAAAATTAAATAGTTCTGTAAATAAAATTATGGCAAATAAAATTGTAAAAATTAGCGAAAATATAATATTTTTTGTATCTTTCTTCTTACTCATATTTTCTTCTAGCTCCTAAATTTTCATAATAATTATTTTTTCGTAAAAATTCACTAATATCAAAGCCATCAACATTTAAAATATCATCTACTATAATTGCAAGATCTAAATCATTAGAATTAGACCACTTAGTAGAAACTAAATATTCAAAAATATCATTTTCTTGTATCATTACATATTTTTCTATATGTAAATCATGACATTTACTTTTTAATGCAGGTAAAATAGTATTATATAAGTCATCTAAATTTTTAAACCTCTTCATACCTTTTCACCCATGTTCCTTTCATAAATATTATTATATATTAAAAACAACAATTTTTAAAGTTATTACTCTTAAAATTGTTGTTTTTTGTATTTTAATTAAATTTCCTATCGAAAGCATCAAACCATTTTTTAGGATCATTAAATATTTTTCTTTTTGCTTCTTCATGTTTATCAAGTTCTTTCAAGGTTTTAATTGCATCCTCAGATACATATTCATTATAAGTATCAGTGGCTTCTTCATTTAAAACTGTGATTTCTACATCAAAGTCAAGTAAGTAATTTGGAGTTGTGTTCAAGGCTCTTGCAATAGCGACAAGTGTATCAATATCAGGTGTTCGTTCGTTTCTTTCATAACCACTTATACTTACATTTGTAACATTTACAATTTGAGCTAATTCTTTTTGGGTAAGTCCTAAATCTTTTCTTAGCTTTCTAATCTTTTTGCCATTCAACATCTGTTACCTTATTACCTCCTTGTTAACCCGATTATAGCTAGACATAAGTTTTAATTGTGTCGAATTAACTAATGAGTAATTTTTAATTTATTGACTAAGTAAAATATATTTGGTTTAATTTGAGTATATAATAAGGAGGTATTCATGAAAAATTATTTTTTTACAAGTGAATCAGTAACCGAAGGACATCCAGATAAGATATGTGATAAAATTAGCGACAAAATTTTAGATGAAGCTTTAAGACAAGATTTTAATAGTAAAATGGCAGTTGAAGCTACTATCAAAGATGACCTTATTTTTATTTATGGAGAAGCTACAACAAAAGCAAAATTAGATTATGAAAGAATCGCATTAGAAGTAATACGTGATATTGGTTATAAGGAAAAATATCAAGTTATTACGAAAATAAGTAAACAATCTTCCGAAATAAATAAGTCAGTTGTTAAAGATAGGATATGTGCGGGAGATCAGGGAACAATGTTTGGGTATGCAACTAATGAGACTAAAGAATTAATGCCTTTACCTATATTAGTTGCTAATAAGCTTGCTAAAAGATTATCGGATGTACGAAAAAATGATGAAGATACCCCGTTATTGCCTGATGGAAAAACTCAAGTAACCGTAGAATATGAAAATGATGTTCCAAAAAGAATTGATACAATAATTATTTCTAGTCAACACAAAAAAGGATATCCACAAGAATTGTTGAAAGAATATATATTAGAAAATGTTATAAACAAAACTGTGGATATGAATTTAATAGACAAAAATACAAAAATTTTAATAAACACAAGTGGGAGTTTTACTTTAGGTGGTTCATTTACTGATAGTGGTACTACTGGAAGAAAAATAATGGTTGATACTTATGGTGGTATGGCAAGAAATGGTGGAGGTGCTTTAAGTAGTAAAGATCCATCTAAAGTGGATAGAAGTGCGAGTTATTATGCAAGATATGTAGCTAAAAATATTGTTGCGAACGATTTAGCTTCTAGGTGTGAAATAGGGATTTCTTATGCGATTGGATATGAAAAACCAATATCTATGTTTATCGATACTTTTAACACTAATAAAGTAAGTTTAGAAGATATTTATCGATACGTTAATGAAAATTTTGATTTTTCAGTAGATAATATTATTAAAGAACTTGATTTATTAAGACCAATTTATTATGAATTAGCTTCTTATGGACATTTTGGAAGAAATGATTTAGATTTAAGTTGGGAGAAACTAAAAAAATAAAGGTGATTAAAATTTCACCTTTATTTTTATCTTACATAATTTCTAGCTTTTAACCAATCAACAATATATTGTGATTCTTGTGCTGCTGATGGAACTGATCCATTAGTACTTACATATGAAGTTTTCCATGCTTGATAATCTGTTTGTAAATTAGAGATTACATCTGCGTTAATTTCAGTAATTGTAAGATTAGAAATTGAAGTTTGAATATTATCTAATTTACCATTTGCAGTATCTAGTTTTGTTTCAAGTGAAGAAACTTTTGAACTAATAGAATTTAAACGTCCAAATATAGTATCATTTGAAACATTATCTGTAGATACTCCAATTGCTGAGCTTACACCACTAACTGTAGTATTAATTAATTCAGTTTTAAGTGCTAAATTTGATATAGAAGTATTTGCTAGTTCTACTTTACCATTAACTGTTCCTAAACTATTAATTGCATCGCTTATATTGCTATTAATTAATGTTAAACTATTATCTCTAATACCTAAGATTAAGTTAGATATAGCATTTTGATTTGCATCTACACTATCAAATCTTGTAGCTAAAGCTGTTTGATTAGTGTTCATATTAGTATCAATAATATTAAATCTAGAAGTAATTGCTAATTGATTATCATCCATTTTATTTTCAATTCTTGATAAAACTGTTGATAATGCTTCTTGATTTAAATTCATATTTGTATTAATACCATCTAATTTTGTATTTAACGCTGTTTGATTTTGATCTATTCTTTCTAATACTGTAGAAATTAACGAATCTACGGTATTAAATCTATTTTGTAATTCTGTTTGATATGCTAATGCGTTAGCATCAATACTATCAAATCTTGAAGTTATTGATTCTTGATTTTCATCAAGTGTACATTCAATTCTTGATAAAACCGTTGATAATGCACTTTGGTTACTATCCATATTAGCATCAATATTGTTTAATCTAGAATTTAATGCTGCTTGATTATTATCGATGTTAGTATCGATATTGTCTAGTCTAGAATCTAATACTGTTTGGTTGTTATCCATGTTAGTATCAATATTATCTAATCTAGTATTTAATGCTAATTGATTATCATTCATTCTATTTAACACAGTAGTTAGTAGTGAATCGACATTATTAAATCTATCTTGTAATGCTAATTGATATGTTGCTGCATTAGTATCAACATTATCAAATCTAGAAGCTATTGCTGTTTGATTTGTATCAAGTGTATTTTCAATTCTTGATAAAACTGTTGATAATGCACTTTGATTATTATCCATATTAGCATCAATAATATTTAATCTTGCATTTAAAGCTAATTGATTTTCATCTATTCTATTTAACATAGTAGAAATTAATGAGTCTACAGTATTAAATCTATCTTGTAATGCTAATTGATATGCTGCTGCGTTAGCATCAACGTTATCAAATCTAGAAGCTATTGCTGCTTGATTTTCATCAAGAGTATTTTCAATTCTAGTTAAAAATGTAGTTAATGCTACTTGATTAGCTTCCATATTAGCATCGATAGTATTTAGTCTTACATTAAGAGCTAATTGATTTTCATCCATTCTGTCTAATACAGTAGCTAGCAATAAATCTACAGTATTAAATCTATCTTGTAATGCTAATTGATATGCTGCTGCGTTAGCATCAACATTGTCAAATCTAGAAGCTATTGCTGCTTGATTTTCATCCATAGTAAGAATAATACTATTTAAAATCATTTCTAAAGCTTCTTGATTATCTCTCATGTTTTTATCGATAATGTTAAATCTTGTTTGTGCTTCTAAAAATCCATTATTAACAACAGTAGTTAAATCGTTAATTTTTGAATTTACATTTGAATTTACTCCATTAATTTTATTATTTAATGAATAGTAAATTGATTCTTGTTTTGAATTTACATCATCGATTTTTGATTCAGTATTTTGACTTAATTTAGCGATATTTTCATTTGTTTCATCATTTAATTTTTTTGCTTTAGAATCATTACTGTCAATTTTTTCTAAAACATTTGAAATACTTTCTCCCTCAATATTAAATATTTTTACTAATGAAATTATTCCAATTAATAAAGATATAGCAATTATAACAATTGCAACAATATTAAGAGTCTTTTGTTGTTTATTTTTCATACTTTCTTACTCCTTCTTTTTACTATTTAATCTTTAGCTTTTCAAAAGCATTTTGATAAATAATAGAAATTTTTTCTAAACTTTCAGAAACATTCTTTAAAAGTTTCTCTTCCCTTTTTTTCTCATAAACAACACTAAGTTTTGCATCATCTAATTCTTGTCTTTGAATAATATGAATTGCATACTTAGTTTTAACTTCACCAATATCACCAGTATTTAAATTGTCTACCATTCCCTCAATTTCTTCTAATAAGTCGCCATTTTGATAATACATGTCATATGGAGGTTCTTTAGCGACAGCATCTTCACTATATTTTTTAATTAAATCATCAAAGTTAACTCCACTTTGTGCTTCTTCTAATATAGCTTTTGCCAATGCTTCTTTTTGATTGATTGTCGTTTCGCTTAAGCTTTCTTTTGTTGTAGAATCTACGGTTGCTAAAACAATCTGTTTAATTTTTTTATAATTTGCATAGTATTCACTTCGTGCTTCTTCTTTTTCTTCATCAGTTAAATCATTTACTTTACCCTCAGAATATAAAGCGTCATATATTAATTTATACAATTTATCGGTTTTTGCCATTTTATCATAAGATTCTTCAGTTGTATTATTTTTCTTAAGGAACTTCTTAAAGGCACTTTCACCACCTAAATTATTAATATACTCTTCTTTTTCTTCTTCTAATTCTTTTAGAGCTTCATCTGTAAGAGTAATATTGTTTTCTTTTGCAATGCGATTAACAGAAGCTGCAATTTTTATTTCTTCTACGGTTTTTTCTTTTAAATATTCTCTAATAGTCATATCAGATGTACTGTCTACTTGAGTATTCAAAGTTGCTTCGGGTAAATCGGTATTATCTTCTCCGAAATGATTGTATTTAACTGAATAAAGATAAATCATGAAATCACTACTTGTATAATCACTCCCATCAATAGTAATAACTACTTTATTTTTTGATACTATTGGCATTATTACGAACAATAATGTTAAAGATACGACTACTGCTGTTAAAATTGCAATAGAAATAAACTTATTTTCTTTTATTGTTTTAGTAATTTTTTTATACATTTTCACCAAACCCTTGTTATTCTTATTTTTCTTTTCTATCAGTCTTTTAGTTGTTTTTTGTTGCTTTGAATTGTTTGTTTTTGCTTTACTAGATTTAACTGTTTTTTTTGCTCCACTAGTTTTAGCATTACTTCTTTTTTTAGGTTTAACTTCTGTATTTTCTTTAGTTTTTCTAGTGCTTCTAGTTTTTGAACTTATTACTTCATTTTCTTTTTTCGTATTTGCCACAAGTTTCACCCCCCAACTTAGACAACTAATATAACGTGAGTGAGTGAAACCCCACATTATATTATGATATATGAAAAGAAATAATGCTTATTATTCTAATTAAAAAGTCGTTTTTTGTCAATAATTTTGGTATTGA
>CALVYE010000005.1 GCA_944372025.1 uncultured Bacilli bacterium
TCTGCTACTTCCCAATTTTCACTTGTTTCATCATATACTACGGGTATCATCCCACTTGCTAGTTTTGGTTGATTTGCCCCACTATTGTCTACATAAATTGATGGTTCAGCATATCCTAAAATTTCAACTTTTGCTTTAAAACTACCATTCATCATTGATGATTGATCTTGTTTGTTTTCGGATATCCATATATATATTGTATAATTTTTTCCTTCATCTGGTTGGAAAGGAATATTTTTATATAAATTTAAGCTAGTATTTGTTCCAATAGCACTAAAATTCCCTTCTTTTATAAGAACATCTTCTTGATATAATGCCCATTTAAAACTTTCATTTTTAAAATTATCACTCATGGTTATATCTATTAAATTAACATGTGCATATGCTTCTGTTTGTCCATAGTTTTTAATTGTAAATGAAATTTGTGCTGCCTCTTCTTTTATTTTACTATCTTTAATTGGTTTTAAGTTGCTTAGTCTAAAAGTATTTTCATTTTCATAGACAATATTTAAACTACCTGTCTTTATGCCTTGAGCAACACTTGATGATCTACTTGAAAAATATGCAATTGTTACTCCTATTAATATAACTACTACTATTGATGAGATTATTATTGCAAGTTTTTTATTACTCATTTTTTTCTTTTCCATTATTCCTCTATCTCCTCATCATACAAATTCTCATATTGTATATTTATAATATAAGTATATAATATACTTTTTTCTTGGTCAAGAAGATTTTATTTTATAATTAGGAAAAATAAAAAAATATTGAAAAAATTCTCAATATTTTTTATAATTCGTCCATTATATATGGAATGACTTGTTTTTTCCTAGATACTACTCCATCAATATAGTAACCTTGATATAAATCACTAATATTTAGACAATTTTCTAATAATTCTTTACTGTTTTCATTATATAAAACATATGAACCTTTTTTTACAATATCAGTAATATAAAGATTTATCATATAATAATTATTATTTTTAACAGTATCTTCTATTAATTTTACATAGTCATCTATATCTTTTTTAATTTCATCAAAATTCATAGTAAATATTTGACCTATACCTATTTTTTTATTGTTAACATTAAATTCTTTAAAATCATTATATAAAATTTCTTCCTTAGTTTTTCCAACAATAGATGTACCCGCTTTTAACATTTCCATACCATATTCATTCATATTGATTTTTGCAAGTTTTTCTAATGCTTTAGCGGCCTCTTTATCTAGTGGTGTTGTAGTTGGAGAACTAAAAAGTAAAGTATCAGATATTATTCCAGATAACATTATACCTGCAATTTCTTTTGGAATTTCAACTTTATTTTCTTTGTACAAGTTATATATTATCGTATTAGTACTTCCTACAGCCATATTTCTAAAATTGATAGGGTTTGTAGTATTAACATTACCAATTTTGTGATGATCAATTATTTCTAGAATTTCCGCTTCTTCTAGTCCATCTACACTTTGTTCTCCTTCGTTGTGATCAACTAAAATTACTTTTTTCTTTCTCTTATCTGAAATATCATTTATTTTTAATAAACCATAACATTTATTATTTCTATTAACAATTGGATAATTAGTATATTTTAATCTATTAGAGATATCCACAAAACTGTTGATAAAGTCATTTTCATCAAATGTTGTTAATTCTTCATCTTTATTTATAATTGTAGAGATATAATTTGATAATTCTATTAATTTTGCTACATTGAAAGTATTTAAATCAGTTTTAATGATATTAACCTTATTTTCTTTTGCTCGTTTCAAATGTTCATCTTTCATTTGATTTCCACCAGTTATTATAAGCATTTTTACTTTACTTTCAATTGCGTACTCAATAATACTATGTCTATCTCCTACTATAAGAATTGTATTAGGTCCAATTTTAACGTTTTCAATAAAAGAGGTACTTCTATATGAAGCAACGAGTATTTCGCCTTTTATTTCATCGTTAAATCTCAAAATTTCTTGTCCTTCAATTGTATTTAAAATATTATTATATGAAGTATTTAAATCCCTTATTATACTATCTATTAACTCTCTAAATATTCCTTTTAGAGTAGCCATTCCAACTAAATTGTTATTTTCATTAATAATTGGAAGTCCTGTTAATTCTTTACTATTCATAAAATTATAAACTTCATATATAGAAGATTTTTTACTTAAATAACAACCCCTATCATAGTTTATATCTTTTATTTGTAGTTTTACATCATTCAAATATTTAGGTTTATCCACTTTAAAATATTTTAAAACAAACTTTGTTTCATTATTTAAATTTCCAATTATAAATGGTTCAGTATTATATCCCAATTTATTCTTTAAATAAGATAGCGCAATTGCAGATGTAACTGAATCAGTATCAGGTTTTTTATGACCAAAAATATAAATTTTTTCCATTTTTACAACTCCTAACATTATGTTTTTTCCAAATTGCCTTGTATATTATACAAATAATTTCCAAAAATTACAATATAAATCTTTTTTATTCATACCAATTAGACATCGCTCCCATATTATACACGGTCTTATATCCTAATTTTTCTAATTTAGTCTTTGCTTCTTTACTCCTTACCCCACTATTACAATAGACAACTATTATTTTATCTTTGCTAGGTATCTTTTTATCAGCATCTTTTTCAATATCCTCTAATGGTAATGATATCGCACCGCTTAAATGTTCTTCGTTATATTCTTCTTCGCTTCTAACATCTATTAAAAGAGCAGAATTATTAACTGTTTGAATTCTAGCTTCTTTTCCGTTAATTATTTCATCCTTATTTCCACATCCACATAAAAGTATTAAGAATATTAGAATTATTGAGAAAGATAAAAATAATTTTTTCATACTATCATTCCTTTAATTAGTAATATTGTAAAGTTCTTTCATAGAACCCTGTATTATAATCGCCTGTTAAATACAAGTGCCATTCACCATCACGACGTTTTGTTAATCCTTCTCTAAATTTAGGAGGATTAACAATAGAACTCATATATGCCCATAGTGCTTCATCTCCACCACTTGCATATCTTGAAATTGCTGTATTCATAGATCCTGATCCCGCATTATAAGAAAAGCTAGTTAAAGCATCTATTTTATTTTGAGTCCATCCTGTAATATTGTTTTTAGCAAGAGCATCTATAACCGCTTGTTGATGTGATTTTATAGTGTTTGCATATAAATCATCAAAGATGGTAACAGGAACACAGTCACCAGCAGACATTGGAAAATATTGTCCATATCCTAGTGAGATTGCTATTGCTTGTGTATAATTTGTAATTCCATATCCTGCAGTAATTGTACCATCTCCTAGATTCGCTGCCTTATAAGTAGTATGTGATGAATCACAATATCCTGTATTGCCCTCATATCCCATAATAAATTCTACTACATTTTCATTTAATCCTGAAATTGAAGTAATCTTAGGAATTTTAGAAATTATATCTTCCCATACAATTTCTTTATATTTTGTATCTAATTTTCTATAAATTTTCTTTAGATCTTTAACACTTGAGGAAGCTTCAGATACATTTTTCTCATTGAGAGCTTTGTTTAATCTTTCTTCTATTTCATTTACTTCATTTTGTTCTTCATCTGTTATATTACCTGACAGTTTTTCTACAACAACAGTTAATTGTTCGACTATATTTTCAGACTCAGATTTATATCGAGCTATCAATTCATTTGTTTTTGCGTTTTGAACATTTTCATATGTAGCTTCTTCCCAACATGCAGCAGCCATAAAATCACCAGATCCTAAAAGGGAAAAAGCAAATGTTATAATAAAAGGAACAAAAAATATTAAAATTGCAGGTATAACCGTTTTTACTACACTAGATGTAACTTTTCTTATGGCTTCTTCTCCTAAAGTCATTGCTTTAAAAAACTTTATTGAGAGTTGAACTATCAAAATTACAGGAACGGCAATAGATATGATTTGCAATACAACTTTGATTAAATATATAATTTGAAGTAAAGTGTATGATTCACAATTATTAGTAACTAACAAATACATATTTTTACCTCCTCGTAAATATTAATATAGTATATCATAGTATGAGATAAAAATAAATAAAAACGGAAATATCCCGTTTTTATAATTCTTTTTTAAAAATATCACTATCTCTTTTAAAATATCCATGATCTTTGTACATTCTTTGTGCAATTTCTCTAAAAGTAGAACAATTTAAAAATGTATATGAACAATCATTTTCTTTAGCAAACTCTTCTATGCTTTTTAAAAGTTCTTTACCATAACCTTTATGTCGATAATCGTGACGAACACATATTTCCGAAATATACATATATGGTTTTGCATTACCAAAAATGTTATATATTATATCGCCTTTTATGTGTCCTATGATTATATTTTTATCTTTAATTACTAAACTTTTAGAATTTTTATTTTTATTATCTTTTCTAAAAGATTTTTTCATTTCATCTAAATCACATTCTATATTAAAAGCTTCTTCATATAATTCTTTTAAAGATTCTAAATCAGAAAGTTCTAAATCTTTTACCACTTAACTCACTCCTTAATAGAATACGTTTTTAAGATATAATCCTTCAGGATTTGATGTTGGTGCGGCAGCTTGTCTATTCTTTTTTTCTATAATACTTATTATATCTTCTGCTTTAAGCTTACCTTCACCAACCTGAATTAAAGTTCCAATCATGTTTCTAATCATATATCTTAAAAATCCAGTTCCCAAAAACAATATAGTTATCTTGTTAGTATCTCTAAGATCCCTAATTAAATTAGTTTGAGTAATTGTTCTAACACAGTTATCTTTAGGATCTTCACTACATGCAAAAGATCTAAAATCATGTTCACCTTCAAGATATTTTAAAGCTCTTTCCATTTCAACTACATCTAAAGGCTTATTATATTGATAAACATAATTTCTTTCTAGAGGGTTATACTCTCCCATATTTATAAGATACATATATTCTTTAGCTTTTACATTATATCTGGCATGAAAAGTATCATCTACTTTTTCCACCATGTGTACATGTATATCATCGGGAATAAGACTATTTAAAGCCATTTTTAAATTTCCTTCTTCAATATCTATGTCTAAATCAAAATGTGCTTTTTGATTTAGCGCATGTACACCTTTATCAGTTCTACCTGATGCCTGAATTTCTGTTTTTTTATTATTGTTTATTTGTTTTAAAGCTTTTTCCATTTCTCCTTGTACAGTTCTAAGTTTTGGTTGTCTTTGATAACCGTTAAAATCAGAACCGTCATATGAAAAAGTTATTAAATATCGACTCATATTAATTACCTCCTAGAAAAAAAAGTCCCATACAATATTATCAAATAAAGATCCTTGATTCAAAATTTCTTTTGTTATAAATACTGCAAGTATCAAAACATGTAATAAAACTATAAAAGTATCTTTCGCACCCCAAAATTTAGTTCTATAACTTGTTCTTTTATTATATACAGTATACATTCTAAGTTCCATTGCTTGCGCTAACTCTCTAGAACGCATATTTGCAAGTCTAAATAAAGGTTTAAGCATTGAAAAGAATGCGAAAACTTTCCTTTTAAATTTTGAATTTACGAAGTCCACACCTCTACTAGCTTGAGTTTTAATTATTCTTTGAGCTTGTTCAAATAATATTGGTATATATCTAATTGCTAGTGTAAGTTTTAAAGCAAGTTTACTAGTAGAGACACCTACAAGTTTTAAAGGCGCTAAAACTTTTTGAAAACCATAAGTTAACTCAGTAGGAGTAGATGTAAATGTAAGTATCGAAGTATATAAAATTATTAAAACTATTTTTAAGACTAAAAATATTATAAATAAAGGCCATACATTTATTAGTAATGTAACTATTAAAACAATGAGAATTAACGGTGAAAGACTGGATACACCTTTAAAATATAATCTTAATGGTACATTACTTCTTAGCATCATAATTAGACATACAAGTATCATTAATATCATTACGGTCAAATTGTTAGTAATTATTAAAGTAATTATAAAAATGATTGTAGATAACATTTTAGCAAAAGGATCCATATCATGCATTTTAGATTTTACAGGAAAATATCTACCTAATAATATATTATTATACATTTTGGTAAATCTCCTTTATTAAATCATTAATATCATCAATATCTCCTAAATATTTACCTGTCTTATTCTTAACTTTATCTATAAATTCTACAATTTGTGGAACCTTTACACCATTTTCAGTTAAATAATCAATATTTTTAAATACTTCATATTTATTACCTTCACTTAGTATACGCCCATTTGATAATATAATAACATTGTCTACAAATTTATATAATGTATCAACATCATGGCTTACAACAATTATAGTTTTTTTATATTTTGTTTTTAATAGTTTTATAAGTTTTATAAGCATATCTTTACTTGTCGTATCAAGTCCATTTGTAGGCTCATCAAAAATTATAACTTCTGGATTGAAAGCTAAAACAGATGCAATTGCGACTCTTCTTTTTTCTCCACCGCTAAGTTTAAAGGGATCTCTATTTAAGAATGATTCATCAAGGCCTACCATTTTTAAAGCATCTTTTGTTCTTTTTTCGATTTGATCGATTTTATATTCAAAATACTTCATACCAAATTCTATTTCTTTTTTTACAGTTTTACAAAAAAATTGTTCTTCGGGATTTTGAAATACAACGCCTATATCAAATCTTAAACGATTAGAATTCACAATTCTTATATTATTTCTAAGTCTATGTTTACCAACATGAACAATCCCTTTAGTCGGTAAAATAAGACCATTTATCATTTCAATCATTGTTGATTTACCACTTCCAGAAGGACCTATTATAGCATTTATTTCATTTGATTTTATTGTTGTACTAATGTCTTTTAAAGCATCTACCTGTAAAGGAGTACCTGCCAAATAAGAATAACTGACATTTTCAAATACTATTTCCATAATTTATCCACCATCTTATCCATATCTAATTCGATATCTTCTAATAGTCCATACAATTTTAAGCGAGAAGCCAAATCTACAAGGAAAGGTAAATCTAACCCTAATTTTTTCATGGCTCTTTCTTCATTTAATACGCCTTTTACAGGACCATCTATACCAATTTGCCCTTTGTATAAACCTATTATTCTATCTGAATAGACAGTTTCTTCAATATCACTAGTAAAATTTAAAATAGTTGTATCGGTATCTTTATGATATTTTCTTAACATTTTCATTATTTCATTTTTATCATATGGATCAACCATTGATAAAGCTTCATCTAATATAAGAATTTTTGGCTTAATTACAAGCGCGGAAGCTAAAGCTACTTTTTGCATTTGTCCCCCACTTAATCTATGGGGCTCTATATCTAATAAATCTTCAATTTTAAGTCTTTTAGAAACTTCATTTACGGCTTTATGTATTTCTTCCTTAGGCATTTGTAAATTCTCTAATGTAAAAGCAATTTCATCTTTTACAGTTTCTGCAACAAATTGGATCTCGGGATTATCAAAAACTACACCTATTAATTTTCTTATATTTCTAATATTTTTTTTATTTAAAGTAAGATGATCAATTTCTATAGAATTATTACTATTTAAAAGACCAATTATAAGTTTAACTAGAGTTGTTTTTCCTGCACCATTTGCTCCCAAAACTGATATCCAATCGCCAGATTCAATAGACATGCTAAAATCTTTAAAAAGTAAATTTTTATTATAACCAAATGACAAATTTTTAATATCAATTATATTAGCCATGTAAAGTCTCTCCTAACTTTTTTTTCCTTCGTTGATTATTATACACTATTTTAGCTGCAAATGCATCTGGAAGAATTTTACTAAAAAATCTATTAAATTTCATTAAAAAACCAGGAATAATAATTGTTTTTCCTTTAAACATTTTATCAATTGCGTATTTAGCAACATAATCACTTGTCAAGGGCTTAAAAGAAAAATTGACATGTGCGACATCGTTAAATTCTGTATCTACAGGTCCTGGACATAACACACTTATTTTTACATTAGAGTTCTTATGTTTTAATTCGGAAGATATACTTTCACTTAATCTTAAAACATAACTTTTAGTAGAATAATATGTAGCCATAAGAGGACCTGGTGCGAAAGAAGCCGCTGAACCTACATTTAAAATATAACCATTATTATTTTTAAGCATATCTTTTAAGAATAATTTTGTTAAAATATGTACCGCATTAATATTAACATTTATCATTTGTAAATCTTTGTCTAAATCAGTTTCTTCAAAATTACCAAAATCTCCAAATCCTGCATTGTTAATTAATATATCGATTTTATCTTTTTTCACTTTATTATATAATTCTTTACAATTTTCACTTGTAGATAAATCTAAACAAATTATCTTAATATTAGTTTTTAGTTCTTGTTGTATTTTTTCTAGTCTCTCTTTCCTTCTTGCAACTAGTATTAAATCATAGCCTAAGCTAGATAAATATTTGGCAAAAGAAAGCCCAATCCCACTACTCGCACCAGTAATTAATGCTTTCATTTATACACCTTCTATCTAGCAATATTTAATAAAACTGCAGAGATAATTCCTGATAAAACTCCTATTGAAAATACAACAATAAATGAACTAATATATCCATTTCTATCTATGTTTCCAAAGGTTAACTTTTTTTGATGAGATATTTCTTGAGTTTTAGTATTATTATAATCTTTTGTATTTTCATCTGATAAACTATAAGTAGCTAAAATTATTTTTTGTTGTTCAGGATTAGCTTTTATAAATTGTTCATAAACACCATATTCTATTAACTTATCTTTAATATTTGGGTCAATGTTCATATTGTATCTCCTTTCAATTTCGCCATTATTTCCTAATTTTGTTATTTGCCCGTCTTCTAAAGTATAGGGATTACCCTTTTCATCAATTAAAAATCCTGTTTTAGTATCTATTTTTAATTTATTAGTTTGTGGAACTACTTTTTTATCTATATCTTCAAAATCATCATTTGTTATCATTTCTTTTTTTACTTCATCTACAAGTTCAGGTGCTTTAAGAGATACATCCCTATTTCGATCTCTAATTTTATCTAATCTTTCTTTTGGAGTTATATTCCCAATAATTTCTGCAAATACTGGTTCATCCTCATCTTCTAATTTTATATATTGTGTTTTACCTTTATTTACATGATTTACTTCTTCTGTTTTCATTTTTTCTAAGGCTTTTTCATTTTCTTTATCTACGCTCATTATTTCTTCATTAGGTAATTTTATATCTAAATTAATAATCAACATATTTCTTTCATCTTCAGTTAACCCAAGCTTTTTGATATCTTCTTCAGACATATTTTTAAAAATATGATTTACACAATTAATCATATAAAGATTCTTATAATTTTCTCCTAATGTATCAAATATTTGTTTTAAATCTCCCTTTATCAACAAATCGTATTTATCATTTAGTAATTTTTTACTTTCTAAAACAAATTTATATTCTTCATTAAATTCTTGTATTATTTCTATATCTAATTTCTCTCCAATATCACGTGCGATTACTTCTGTCATTCCTGATATTAGTAAATCTTTAATTATATTAGGATTAGAATTTAAAAACATTAATTTATATTGATCTTCAACATGTGATGTAAAGGATATATCTGATAAATTTATATGATAATTTTTATTACTTATCTTATATTGTAACTCTAAAAAGATATTTAATAATAATTTTATAAGTGTACTTTTAAGTTCTTCTATATTTAATTCTTTATGTGTTTCCATATAATAATTAATTGTTGCATCTATCAAACTTTTAATTTGATAATTATTGGGTATATGATCTTCATTAGTTGAATCGTAGTTTGTTATTCGTGTAGAATATTTATCCATTATTATTATTGGATATGTATCAAAATAACCTGAATAATGTCTTCTTAAGAAATTAATAGTATTCCAGGAAGTTGTTAATAATTCCTGTTCTAATTCTTTTTTATCCATGGAAATCTCCCCATTCTTATAACAATTATACAATAAAAAAGGATATAAATAAATATTTTACTTATTCATATCACGGATTAGACATAATATTTTTTGATTTTCTTTAAGATTTTTATTCATTTTTTCTTTTTCTTTTATAAATTGATTTTGCTTATTTTTTAATTTGTCTTGATAGCTATTTATTTTTTTTAGATTTTTTTGAAATATATCAGTATTACTATATTCCCCAAATTGATTAATATAATCATTTTTTAAGTTTGAAATTTGATCTAAAGAGTCTTCCATCATATACTCAATTAGATCAAAACTATTTAAATTTGTTTTAATTGCACTTATGTAATTATTACTAGGAATATATTCTACTACTTCTTCTGTAGTTATTAATTTTCTCATATTTCTAATAGAATTACTTATAATAAATAATCCAGTAGCAAAAAGTGGTATATTTTTAGGTTTTTTTAACAAAGGTATACTCATTATTGAAAACATGACATTTTTAAAATTTGAAAATAAATTACTTAAAAAATGAAATTTTACATATTTTAATTCTTTAGGTTTAATACCCTTTATTTTTTTATTAAATTCTGCATATATTTTTTGTTGCTCTTTTAATTTTTCATCTAAAAGATTATGTATATTTTCTATATGAATTAGATTAACATTAGATAAAACTGTTTTATTTTTCCTATTATTTTGGTAATTATATATATTTAAGACTGTCTTCTTTTTTGTTTTTTTACTCTTTATAATTTTTTGATTTGATGCATTACTAATTTTAGGAGTTTTAATTGGTTCTACAAAATATACATTTTTAGGTTCTGGTATTCCTTTTTTTAAGTTAGTAGATACTTTTTCACGCTTATTATTTTCTAAAACTTCTTTTACTTTTTTTGTATTAAGATTTACTGTTATAGATTTTGAAGATTTTATATTTTTAGTATTTAATTCATGAGTATTTTTATAAGTATTATGAATACTATCAATATTTTTATTTTGATAACTTTTAGACTTGGAAGCAATTTTGATTTGTGGTTGTTTTTTTTGTTTTTCATATTTGAATGTTGACAAAATCATTGTTGTAGGGACTAAAGCTACTTTTAATGTGGTTGCTACATAGTGTTTTTTGAATTTATGGTCTGTGCTTATTATCATACCTTTTGAATTTCTTTTTATAAATCTATCATGATTTAAGATTATTTCATTGTCTTTTTTCTTTTTTTCAATATACTTTTTCTTTTTTAAATTTTCTTCTTCTAATAATTTTTTTCTTCTTTTAATAAAGAACAATTTAAATTTTCTAAATCTTATTTTTAATCTATCTAAGAAGCTACCCTTAGAACCACTTCTCACAAAATCACCTTCTAAATCAAATATTTAAAAATACTATCATATATAATTATATTTGTCAAATTACAAAAAAGGTAAAAAAAAGAATAGAAATTAAATTTCCATTCTCTTCAAGAATAACTCTTTATTTAGATTCTTTACTTTCTTCTTTAACTAGTTCTAAAATTACCATTAAAGCGTCATCTCCACGTCTTTCATTTAATTTTAGAATTCTAGTATAACCACCATTTCTATTAGCATATCTTGGCGCTAATACATCAAATATTTTCTTAACAACTTCTTTGTCGTTATGTAGAAAAGCTAATGCTTTTCTTCTAGCAACTAAACTACCATCTTTACCATAAGTAATCATTTTATCAACAAATTTACGAACTTCTTTTGCTCTTGTTTCAGTAGTTTCTATTTTTTCATACATAATTACGTTTTTTACTTGACTAGCAAGTAAACTTCTTCTATGTTTATTATCTCTTCCTAATTTTCTATAAGCCATATTAATTTACCTCCTTTACTAGTCATCATCTCTAAATTTAAGTCCCATATCTTTAATTTTTTCAATAACTTCTTTTAAAGATTTTTTACCTAAATTACGTATTTTCATCATTTCATTTTCACTCTTAGCTGTTATGTCTTGTACTGTTAATAATGAAGCTCTTTTTAAACAATTGTAAGCACGAACAGATAAGTCAAGATCTTCAATTGGAGTTTGTAATGTTTTAAGTTTTGGATCTTCAACTTTTTCATTCATTAATCCTTTAGTGTCAGCAATAGAATCAATTTGTGTAATTATTTCTAAGTGTTCAATTAATATTCTACCTGCTAAAGCTATAGCTTCTTCAGGTTTCATTGCTCCATTTGTCCAAACATTCATAATTAATTTATCATAATTTTCATTTTGACCAACACGAGCATTTTCTACTTCATAACTGATTCTTTCAATTGGAGAATATAAAGAGTCTATTGGAATAACTCCAACTTTTACATTACCTAAATATTTCTTTTGTTCGTCTCCTCTTACGTATCCTCTACCATTACCAACAGTTGCTTCTAAGACTAATGATCCACCTTCTGCAACATTAGCAATAACATGATCCTTATTGATTATTTCTATATCAGGATCAGCTTCAAAATCACCAGCTGTAACTACTTTTGGTCCTTTTACATTTAATTTTAAAATTTTATTTTCTTCATTTGAATGATTTTTAATAACAACGCCTTTTAAGTTAAGAATTATACTAGTTACATCTTCTATAACACCATCAACTGTTTGAAATTCATGCATAACTCCATCAATTTTAACACTTGTAAGTGCACTTCCTGGTAGACTAGATAACATAACTCTTCTTAATGCATTTCCTAATGTAGTTCCAAAACCTCTTTCAAGTGGTTCTAATTCAAATTTACCATAACTGTTACTTTCAACATATTCAGTTACTTTGTATTCTGGTTTTTCAAATTTTAACACTTTAGCACACTCCCTTTCTTAGTTACGAGGACGTTTTGGTGGACGACATCCATTGTGTGGGATTGGTGTTACATCAACTATTTCAGTAATTTCTAACCCTGCAGTTTGTAATGATCTGATTGCAGTTTCACGCCCTGGTCCTAATCCTTTTACATAAACTTGTACTTTTTTCATTCCGCTTTCAACAGCAGCTTTTCCAGCAGCTTCTGCACTCATACCAGCAGCAAAAGGAGTACTTTTCTTGCTTCCTTTAAAACCTAATGTTCCAGCTGAAGCCCAGCTAATTACGTTCCCTTCTTTGTCAGTAATTGTAACAATTGAATTATTATAAGTAGAATGAATATGTGCTTGCCCTTCAGGCACATTTCTCTTTACTTTACGTTTTCTTGTCTTATAAGCCATTTAAAATAACCTCCTTTTTCAAATTACTTTTTCTTATTAGCAACTACTTTTCTTGGCCCTTTATGAGCTTTACAGTTTCTACAATTTCTTCCTGTTCTTTGTCCTCTAACAGGTAATCCTTTTATGTGACGTGTACCACGATATGATTTAATTTCCATTTGTGTCTTTATATTAGTACTTACTTCACGTCTTAAATCACCTTCGATTGTATGTTTTGATACTTCATCACGAATTAGATTTAATTCATCTTCAGATAAATCTTTTACCCTTCTATTTTCATCAATTTTAGCATCTTTACAGATTTTTTGCGCTAAACTTTTTCCAATACCAAAAATGTAAGTTAAAGATATAACTACTCTTTTATCATTTGGAATATCTACTCCCTTAATACGTGCCATATATTACACCTCCATTATCCTTGTTTTTGTTTGTGTTTTGGGTTTTCACAAATCACCATAATTTTTCCTTTACGTTTAATTACTTTACATTTATCACAGATTGGTTTCACTGATGGTTTTACTTTCATTAAAATCCCTCCTACTATTTTCTATAGGTTATACGCCCACGTGTTAAATCATAAATGGAAAGTTCTACAACTACTGTATCACCTGGTAAAATACGAATGTAATTCATTCTTATTTTACCAGAAACGTGAGCTTCTACAGTATGTTTATTTTCAAGTTCAACTTTGAATTTTCCACCTGGTAAGACTTCTAGTATTTTACCTTCCATCTCTATAACATCATCTTTTGCCATTCTATCACTCTCCTGTTAATATTTCATATCCATCTTTAGTTACTAAAACGGTATGTTCATAGTGTGCAGATGGTTTACGGTCATATGTTGAAATAGTCCATTCATCATCTTCCATAATTACATGTCTACTTCCTAAATTAAGCATAGGCTCTATTGCTATTACCATACCTTCTTTAAGAAGTGCTCCTTTATAATTTTTCATCGTATAATTAGGAACATCTGGTTCTTCATGCATACTTGAACCAATTCCATGACCAACTAATTCTCTTACTACACTAAGATTATATTTCTTAGCACAGTCTTCAACAGCCTTACTAATATCACTTATGTGATTTCCTGGCTTAACTTGCTTAATTCCTTCATATAAAGCCTCTTTTGTTCCATCCATTAATCTTTTAACATCTGGACTTGGATTACCAACTACATAGGTCCATGCAGAATCTCCATGATATCCCTTGTAACATACTACAATATCAATAGATACTACATCGCCTTTTTTAAGTTTGTAATCCGAAGCTATACCATGTACAACTTGTTCGTTTACCGAAATGCACACAGCTTTGGGAAATCCTTCAAATCCCAAACATGAAGGAGTTGCATCATGTTTTAGAATAAATTCGTGAGCAAGATTATCTAGTTCATCTGTAGTAATGCCTTCCTTTATAAACTGTTGTATATACTTATGGGTTTCATAAACGATTTTTCCTGCTTTTCTCATTAATTCTATTTCTCTTGGAGTTTTAATTGTTATCATTCTAACACTACCCCTTTTGATTTAGTATACTAACTATTTTTTCGTGTACTAATTCTTTTCTAAAATTGCTATCTATATTATAAAGTAAATTCTTTTCTTTATAATAATCTATTAATGGTTTTGTTTTTTCCATAAATGTATCAAATCTATGTTCAAAAGATTTTTCGTTATCGTCATCTCTATGAACTAATGTAACATTACATTCATCACATAAATTATCAACTTTAGGTTTGGATTCCTCAAAAAATTTATTATATATTCTACCACACTTTGGACATCCAAGTCTACCACAAGCTCTTTTTAGTGCAAGTTCCTTATCAATATCTAGATAAAAAACATAATTAACTTGTTTATTTAATTTATTAAGTAATTCTTCCAAAATATTTGCTTGATTTATATTTCTTGGATAACCATCTAAAATATATCCATTATCACAATCATTCATTTTTAATCTTTTTTCAAGTAATTTTGTAACTGTAGCATCATCTATTAAATTTCCTGATTCCATTTGTGATTTTAAGTTAGAATCCTTTTTTGCTTCTTCTCTAAGTAAATCACCAGTAGAAATATGTGCAAGATTAAATTCACTTTTTAACATACTAGATTGTGAACCTTTTCCTGCTGCAGGTGGG
This sequence comes from uncultured Bacilli bacterium, assembly GCA_944372025.1. Classification (GTDB taxonomy): domain Bacteria; phylum Bacillota_I; class Bacilli_A; order RF39; family UBA660; genus JAFSEX01. The sequence goes on from CALVYE010000005.1 coordinate 15,314, forward strand.
GCAATGAAAATTATATTTTTTTTCATGCTCTTCTTTTTCTACGTGAATAAGTAGTTTTTTGATAACTACGACTTACTAAAGAACTTTCTAATTGTTTATATGTTTCTAGTGCAACCCCAACTACGATTAATAATCCTGTACCACCAATTGTTATACTAGATGGTAATTTAGAAATATTAGTAAATATTATTGGAAGTCCTGCTATTACGGCTAAAAATATTGCACCTACAATAGTTAACCTTGAAAGAACTTGCTTAATATATTTACATGTATCTTTTCCTGGTTTAATACCTGGTATGTAACCACCATTTTTTTGTAAGTCTTCGCTCATTTGTTCTGGATTCATTTGTAAAAATACATAGAAATAAGCAAAGAAAATAATTAAGATTATATAAATTGAAAATCCAACTGCTGTATTATAATTCAAATATTTATTAACAAATAATGTAAAACTTTCATTCTTAATGAATTGAGCGATAGTTGCTGGAATTGCAATTACACTCGATGCGAAGATTACAGGGATAACTCCTGCAGAATTAATTCTAAGCGGCATATATGATTGTTGTCCACCATATGAACTAGTAGTTCTATTTGCATATTGCATAGGCAATCTTCTTTCAGCTTCTTGAACGAAAATAACACCTACAATTATTAATAAATAAATAAGAATAAATACTAAATATGAAATTCCACCAATAAATATTGATTGTGTACTATCAAACTTAACTAATTCGGTAAATGCATCGATAAACATAGTAGGAATACTTGCTAAGATACCAGCCATAATGATAAGTGAAATACCATTACCTATACCTTTTTGAGTAATTTGATCACCTAACCATAATAGGAATGCTGTTCCTGCTGTCATTATTGTTGCGACTCTTAGATATTCCATTGTACCATGTGAATCACCTAAGAATGCAAATGAAAATGCAAAACCTTGTAAAAATGCAAATATAATACCTACGTATCTAGTTATTTGATTTTTCTTTTGCCTACCTGTATATCCTTGTTTGTTAAGTTCTGATAAATATGGAATAATATCCATTGATAAAAGTTCAATTATAATTGATGCTGTAATGTATGGCATAACTCCTAAAGAAAATATTGAAAATTGTTTAAGAGCTCCACCACCCATAGCATTAATTAATTCTAGGAAACCTAAATTATCAGTTAAATTTTCTGTACCTGGGATTCTTATTACTGTCCCGATTTTAAATATAAATAATACACCTAAAGTAAACAGTAATCTTTTTCTTAAATCCTTATTAGTAGGTTTAAATATTTGCTTTATTGTAGCAAACATATTAGATCACCTCTACTTTTCCACCTAATGCTTCTATTTTTTCTTTTGCACTATCACTAAATTTGTGTGCACGAACTGTAACTTTCTTTTCTAAAGTACCGTTACCTAATACCTTAATACCACATAATTGTTTTTTAACTATACCTAATTCAATTAATAATTCTGGAGTAACAACATCACCATCATTGAATCTATTTAAATCATCTAAATTAATTATAGCATATTCCTTTTTGAACATTGAATTACTAAATCCTCTTTTTGGTAAACGTCTGAATAATGGAAGTTGACCACCTTCAAATCCTGGTCTTACTCCTCCACCACTTCTGGCATTTTGACCTTTATGACCTTTACCTGAAGTTTTTCCAGTACCACTACCAGGTCCTCTACCGACTCTTTTACGATTTTTTACTGAACCTTCGTTAGGTTTTAATTCATGTAATTTCATTATCCTAAAATCTCCTCTACTTTTTTACCTCTTAATTTAGCAACATGTTCAGCAGTTCTTTGAGAACTAAGAGCTTCAATTGTAGCACGAGCCATATTTAATTTAGTATTAGATCCAAGTGATTTAGAAACAACATCACGAACACCTGCAAGTTCAAGTACTGCACGAACAGGTCCTCCTGCGATAACTCCAGACCCAGCTGCTGCTGGTTTAATAAGAATTTTAGCTGCTCCACTTACTCCGATTGCATCGTGTGGAATAGTTCTATTATCAACTATAGGTACCATAATGATATTTTTTGTTGCAGCTTGAATAGCTTTTTTAATAGCATCAGGAACTTCGTTAGCTTTACCAATTCCTAGACCAACTTTCCCTTTTCTATCTCCAACAGCTACTACAGCGCTAAATCTAAAATGACGACCACCTTTTGTAACTTTAGTAACACGGTTAATTGTGATTACTTCTTCGTCATATATCTTTTTTGGTGGGTTATATTTTTTTTCTTTCATTTCTATACCCTCCTTCTTAAAATTCTAATCCATTTTCACGTGCAGCTTCTGCTAAAGCTTTAACACGTCCATGATATAGGTATCCACCTCTATCGAAAACTACTTTTGTAATATTTGCTTTTTTTGCTTTTTCAGCAATTGATTTTCCAACTAATTTAGCCGCTTCAATGTTTGAACCGTTTTCAATCTTTAATGTTTTGTCTAATGATGAAGCACTAGCAAGTGTAACTTTATTAACATCATCGATAATTTGAACTGAGATGTTTTTATTTGATCTAAAAACATTTAATCTTGGAACTTCAGGAGTACCAGATACTTTAGCTCTAACTCTTGCATGTCTAATCTTACGTACTTCATTACGAGATACCTTATTTACCATAACAATCTCTCCTTACCTTATTTTGAGGCTTTCTTTCCTTCTTTACGACGGATATGTTCACCTTTATAACGAATACCTTTACCTTTATATGGTTCTGGTTTTCTTACTTTACGAATATTTGCAGCAAATTCTCCAACTGCTTGTTTATCAATACCTTTAATAGTAATTTCTGTATTACTTACACCTTCAACTTGTAATCCGTTTGGTACGGCAAGTTCAACAGGATGTGAATAACCAGCATTTATAACTAATTTTTCACCTTTTGGTTGAAAACGATAACCAACACCAAGGATTTCTAAACCCTTAGAATAACCGTTAGTAACTCCTTCAATCATATTAGCGATATTAGCATTTGCAGTACCGTGCATTTGTTTTGCAGGTTTAGTGTCATTTATTCTTTTAGTTATAACTTTTCCATCAGTAACTTCTACTGTAACATAATTAGAAACATCTGATGTAAGTTCACCTTTTGGACCTTTAACTTTTACTATTTGACCTTCTACTGTAACTTCAACACCAGTAGGTACTGTTAAATTTCTATTTCCTATACGACTCATAAAGTCCACCTCCTTTTAGTTATCTACCAAATATAAGCTAGTACTTCTCCACCAACTTGTTCTTCACGTGCTTTTTTATCAGTCATAATTCCTTTTGAAGTTGATATAATCGCAATTCCTAAACCATTTAATACTTTCGGAATTTCATCAACCTTTGCATAAACACGTAATCCTGGTTTAGAAATACGTTTTAATCCAGTAATTACTCTTTCTTTTCTATCTCCATATTTTAATGATAATACTATCATATCATCTTTATCATCATGTTTTTGAACTTCGAATCCATTAATGAATCCTTCTTCTTTTAGAATTCTAGCTATTTCTAATTTTACATTAGAAGCTGGAACTTCTACTTCTGTATAACGCATAGCATTTGCATTACGAATTCTCGTAAGCATATCTGCGATTGGGTCAGTTAATACCATAATAATCCTCCCTTCCCTTTTTACCAACTAGATTTCTTAACACCAGGGATTTGCCCTTTATATGCTAATTCTCTAAAACAAATACGACAGATTTTGAATTTTCCCATTACGGCATGTGGTCTTCCACATCTTTCGCATCTTGTGTATTCGCGTACTTTGTATTTTTGCTTTTTGTTAGCTTTAACAATCATGCTTTTCTTTGCCATATATTATCCTCCTTTACGAGATTACTTTCTAAAAGGAATACCGATTCCATTTAATAAATCATAAGCTTCTTCATCAGTTTTGGCAGTAGTAACGATAACTATATCCATACCACGAACTTTGACAACATTATCAAATTCAATTTCTGAGAATATTAATTGTTCTTTGATACCTAAAGTATAATTTCCTCTACCATCAAAACTTCTTTTAGAAACTCCTCTAAAATCTTTAACACGAGGTAATGAAATACGGATTAATTTTTCTAAGAAGTCATACATTTTTTCACCACGTAGTGTAACTTTGCATCCAATAGGAGCTCCTTCTCTTAATTTGAATCCAGCAATTGATTTTTTTGCTTTAGTTATTACAGGTTTTTGTCCAGAAATTAAAGCTAAATCTGCAACAGCAGCATCGATTAATTTACTGTTTTGATTTGCATCACCAACACCCATGTTAATAACTATTTTTTCAATTTTTGGAACTTCCATAACTGATTTATAATTATGTTTTTCTTTTAAACTAGGAACAATTTCATTTAAATATTTTTCTTTTAGGCGGTTCATAAATACCCTCCTTCCAATTAATCTAGTTTAGAATTAGATTTTTTTGTAATTCTTACTTTTTTACCATTTTTATCTAATTCTTTACCGATTCTTGTTCTTTTTTTAGTTTTAGGATCTACAATCATAACATTAGATACATGAATTGGAGCTTCAACTTCAATGATTCCTCCATCTTTACCGTTAGTAGGTTTAATATGTTTTTTAACGATATTAACTCCTTCAACGATTACTTTGTCTTCTTTAACTAATGTTTGACTAATTTTTCCTTCTTTTCCTTTATCTTTACCACAGATAACTACAACTTTATCTCCTGTTTTTAAATTCATGTTTCTTCCTCCTTTTTAAGGCTTATATAACTTCTTTAGCAAGTGAAACTATTTTCATATAATTATTATCTCTAAGTTCACGAGCTACAGGTCCTAGTACACGAGTTCCTACTGGAGATTTATCATCTTTTATGATAACACATGCATTATCGTCAAATTTGATGTAAGAGCCATCTTCTCTTCTTGCTCCAAATTTACTTCTTACTATAACCGCTTTAACTACCTTACCTTTTTTAACAGTACCATTAGGTATAGCTTTTTTAACAGTACCGACAACTACATCGCCAATGTTACCAGTTTTAACTTTACTTCCACCAAGAACTCTAATTACCATTAATTCACGAGCTCCTGAGTTATCAGCAACTTTTAAAATACTTTGTTGTTGAATCATTAGATAATCCTCCTTCCACTAAAAGAGTTACTATAATATTACTGCTTTTTCGATAACTTCTACAAGTTCATATCTTTTAGTTTTAGATAATGGTTTTGTGAAAGCTATACGAACAGTATCACCAATTTTAGCAACGTTTTGTTCATCGTGAGCAGCATATTTTTTAGAATATTTTACTCTTTTTCCATATAATGGATCTTTTTTATATGTTTCAACTAAAACTGTAATAGTTTTATCAGTTTTATCACTTACAACTTTTCCTACAAGTTCACGTTTTTTTGTATTCATAAGGATTAAGCCTCCTCTTCTTTGTTCATTTCACGTTCTCTAAGAATAGTTTTTAATCTTGCAACGGTTTTTCTAAGTTCTCTAATTCTTGAAGGTTTTTCTAGATTACCGCTAGCTTGTTGAAAACGTAAATTAAATAATTCTTCTTTAGATTCTTCGATCTTTTTGTTTATTTCTTCAGTGGTTAAATTTCTGATTTCATTAACCTTCATTAGTATCACCACCATCTTCTTTTTTAACGAATTTGCATTTAATAGGTAATTTGTGGCTTGCTAAACGGAAAGCTTCACGAGCAATTTCTTCTGAAACTCCACCGATTTCAAACATAATTTTGCCTTCTTTAACAACAGCAACCCATTCTTCAACATTACCTTTACCTTTACCCATACGAGTTTCTAAAGGTTGTTTTGTTTTAGCTAAATGTGGGAATATGTTTATCCAAACACGTCCACCACGTTTCATATAACGAGTCATAGCAATACGAGCAGCTTCAATTTGTCTACCAGTAATCCATGCTCCTTCTTTAGCCATTAAACCAAATTCTCCAAAGTTAACTTTTGTATTACCTCTAGCTTTACCTTCATAAGAAATTCTATGAGGTTTTCTATACTTAGTTCTTTTTGGCATTAACATTTGTATTACCTCCTTTAGAAGTTTTCTTAGAAGGAAGGATTTCTCCTTTATAAATCCAAACTTTAACACCTATTTTTCCATAAGTTGTATCTGCTTCACTTGTTGCATAATCGATATCAGCTCTTAGTGTATGTAGTGGAGTATTACCTTCACTATATCCTTCACTACGAGCCATATCAGCTCCACCTAAACGACCAGATACTAAAGTTTTAACTCCTTTAGCTCCTGCTTTCATAACATTTCTAATCGCTCTTTTTTGTGCGATTCTAAATGAAACTCTATTTTCGATTTGGTGTGCAATATTATCAGCAACTAATTTAGCAACTAAATCTGGATTTTTAATTTCCATAATAGAAATTTGAATATCTTCATTTACTAATTTTGATAATTCCTTCTTTATTTTTTCGATTTCTTCACCGCCACGTCCAATTATAACTCCTGGTTTAGAAGTATGAATTGTAACTTCGCAAGCTTTAGGATTTCTTTCGATTAAAATAGTAGAAATACCAGCATCTTTAAGTTTTTTATCTAAAAACTTACGGATTTTAACGTCGTTATTTAAATACTTAGCGAAATCTTTATTTCCAGCATACCAGTTAGATTCCCAAGTTTTATTTATACCGATTCTAAGTCCTACTGGACTAACTTTTTGTCCCATCAGTATACCTCCTTTACTTTGTTTTATAACCTACGACTACAGTTATATGACTAGTTCTTTTATCGTGTCTATCAATATGACTTCTAGAACCAAATCTAATTCTTTTTAGAACTGGTCCTTCATTGATATATGCTTCAAGAACATATAATTTATCCTTTTCAAGGCCTAAATTATTTTCTGCATTCGCTACTGCTGAAGTTAATACTTTATTTATTAATCTAGCAGATTTTTTATTTAAATTATTTAATATATTTGCTGCTTCACTAACACTTTTCCCGCGAATTAAATCGATAACTAAACGAGATTTTATAGGAGCAGTTAGAACTGTTTTTGCAGTTGCTTTTGCCTTCATTTAAGCATCCTCCTTTGGTTATTTCTTTTTCTTGTCATCACCGTGTCCACCAAATTTACGTGTTGGAGAGAATTCACCTAATTTATGACCAACCATATCTTCAGTAACATATACTGGGATAAATTCTTTTCCGTTGTGTACCGCAAATGTGTGACCAATAAATTCAGGATAAATTGTTGAACGGCGTGACCATGTTTTGATAACTTGTTTTTTATTTGATTCATTCATTTCACGAACTCTTTTAAGTAATCTTTCGAATACATAAGGTCCTTTTTTCAAACTTCTTGCCATTATTATTTCATCCTTTCTTATTTTTTCTTACGGCGATTAACAATAAATTTGTCAGAAGCCTTTTTATTTTTACGAGTTTTGTATCCAAGTGCTGGTTTACCCCAAGGAGTAAGTGGTCCTTTTCTACCGATTGGCGCTCTACCTTCACCACCACCATGAGGGTGATCGTTAGGGTTCATAACTGAACCACGAACTGTAGGTCTTATACCCATGTGACGTTTACGTCCAGCTTTACCAATACTTACTAACTCATGATCGGCATTTCCTACTTCACCGATTGTTGCCATACATGTACCAAGAACTAATCTAGTTTCTCCACTATTTAATCTTAGCATTACATATTTACCTTCACGTCCAAGAATTTGTGCTTTATTACCCGCACTTCTTGCAATTTGTGCACCTTTTCCAGGTTTCATTTCGATGTTGTGTACTACTGTACCAACAGGAATGTTCATAAGTGGAAGTGCATTACCAACTTTGATATCAGCATTTTCTCCACTCATTATTTTATCTCCTACTTTTAATCCTTTAGGAGCAATGATGTATCTTTTTTCTCCATCTTTATAATTAATTAAAGCAATGTTAGCTGTTCTATTTGGATCGTATTCAATAGTAGCAACAACACCTTCGATATCTTTTTTATCTCTTTTAAAGTCGATAATACGATATTTTCTTTTTGCTCCGCCGCCTTGATGACGAACTGTTATTCTACCTAAATTATTACGACCACCGTTTTTACTTAATGATACTAATAAACTTTTTTCTGGTGTACTAGTAGTAATTTCATCATTAACTAATCTAGACATTTCTCTAGTACCATTAGTCATTGGTTTTAATTTCTTAATTGGCATTTTAATAACCTCCTTGTCTGTTAGCCAAGGTCTATTGTGTTACCTTCTGCTAACTTAACAATTGCTTTTTTATATTTACTTGTCATACCAGTGTATCTACCAACTCTTTTTTTCTTTGGCTTAACATTTATGGTATTAACACTTTCAACTTTAACGTTGAAGATTTTTTCGATTGCTTGTTTAATTTCTGTCTTGTTTGCTTTAGAATCAACTTTAAACACATAGCTTTTTCCATCTTCAGCTATTGTAGCAGTTTTTTCAGTTATAATAGGAGCTTTAATGATATCTCTATAATGATTCATCATTAGCTAAGCACCTCCTCTATTTTGTTAACTGCATCTTCAGTAACTACCATGTAATCAGCATTAACGATATCTAATGTATTTATTTCTTCGTTAGATAAAACTAATACTTGTGATAAGTTTCTAGAAGCAAGGATTAAATTGTCTTCTAATTCTGAAGTTACAATTAAAACTTTTTTATCATCTAATTTTAAATTATTTAGTAATTCAGTAAAGTCTTTAGTTTTTGGAGTTTCTAAATTCATGTTGTCAACTACCATTAATTCTTTACCTTTAAATTTATAAGATAGCGCAGATAAAAGTGCTAATCTTCTTTCCTTTTTATTCATTTTCTTTTTATAGTCTCTTGGAGTTGGACCGAATACTATTCCGCCACCTCTCCATTGAGTAGCACGAATACTACCTTGTCTTGCACGTCCTGTACCTTTTTGTCTCCATGGTTTTCTACCACCACCGCTAACTTCTGAGCGATTTTTAGTTTTATGAGTTCCTTGTCTTAATGATGCTAAAGAAAGTATTAAAGCATTATGTAATACTGCATCATTTGGTTCTATATTCCATATATTGTCGTTTAAGTTAATGTCTTTTAGTTTATCACCTTTTACATTTAAAAGAGCTATTTTAGCCATTTCAAATTCCTCCTTTCATCACAATAAATTAAATACTTAAATTTTATTTTTTCTATTCTTCTACTTTTTCTTCTTGTGATGATTCATTTGTTTCTTCTGTTGTCTTGGTATCATCAGTAACATCTTCAACAGTTTCGGAAACTACTGGTTCTTCTGTTACATAGCTTATTAATTCTTCCATTTCTTTTTTAATTGGATTTTTAACAGCAGTTCTTATAACAACAAAAGATTTTTTAGGACCAGGAACATTACCTTTAACTAATAGACAACCATTTAGAGTATCAACTGCAACTATAACTAAATTTTGAATAGTAATAGTTTCTTCACCCATATGTCCAGGTAATTTTTTACCTTTAAATACACGCATTGGTCTCATTGTTCCCATTGAACCAGGACCTCTATGATAGTGTGATCCGTGAGTCATTGGACCACGACTTTGGTTATGACGTTTAATAACGCCTTGGAACCCTTTACCTTTACTAGTTCCAGTTACATCAACCATTTCTCCAACTTCGAATGTATCTGCATGTAATTCCATTCCAAGTTCGTAATTGTTAATGTCAACACCTCTGATTTCTTTTAAGAAGCGCTTAGGTGTTGTGTTTGCTTTTTTAGTATGACCAAGTTCAGGTTTGTTTGATAGTTTTTCTCTTTTTTCGCCAAATCCAAGTTGAATAGCTTCATAACCATCATTTTCTTTAGTTCTAATTTGTGTAACAACATTAGTACCTACTTCAATAACAGTTACAGGAGTTAACTTACCGTTTTTATCAAAAACTTGAGTCATTCCTAATTTGCGACCTAAGATTCCTTTCATAATTTTTTCCTCCTATTTTTATAATTTGATTTGTATTTCAACACCACTAGGTAAATCAACATGAGTTAAAGCCTCAATTGTTTCTTTACTAGGATTATTGATATCGATTAGTCTTTTATGAGTACGCATTTCAAATTGTTCACGTGAATCTTTATATTTGTGTACTGCTCTTAAAATTGTATATTTTTGAATTTCAGTTGGTAGTGGTACTGGTCCACTAACTTCCCCTCCAGTTCTTTTAACAGTTTCTACAATTTTAATAGCTGCTTGATCTAATATTTTGTGATCATACGCTTTCAATCTGATACGAACTTTCGTATTTGACATAATTCTTCCTCCCCTCGCCTATATCGATGTATAGACTAGCTCCGAGCAAATAACCTGACAACCCTTTTAAATTGTTAACAACTTAACCTGGTGTGTCAGCAACCTTGCACATCTAAGCCGTCAAACATTTAACATTTTACCATAGATATCCTATGAAAATCAAGGCTTTTTTAGAACTTTTTTGTTAAAATCTTACAAATATTTTACAAACAAAAAAATAGTAAAAATTTTATTTCATTTTTACTATTTAACTATGACTTTTCCTGTCATTTCTTTAGGTATATCTAAATTTGCAAGACTAAGCATTGTCGGTGCGATATCACCAAGCTTACCTTCTCTAACTTCATAACACATTCTACAAGCTATAAATGGAACTTTATTTGTAGTATGTGCTGTAAAAGGTTCTCCCATAGAATCTATCATATATTCAGCATTTCCATGATCAGCAGTTACTAATAATAATCCATTTAAACTTTTGACTTTATCATATATTTTACCTAAATTATTGTCTACTGTTTCTACTGCTTTAATAGTTGCCTTCATATCACCTGTATGACCTACCATATCACAATTAGCAAAATTTAAGATTACAAAATCATAATCATTATCAAGTTCTTTTAATAGACTATTGGTTACTTGATTTGCACTCATTTCGGGTTGTAAATCGTAAGTAGCAACTTTAGGAGATGACACTAATAATTTTTTTTCTTTTGGATAATCGACAGTTTTATTGCCATCAAAAAACCATGTTACATGATTATACTTTTCGGTTTCTGCTATTCTAAGTTGTGAATATCCTAATTTAGAAATATATTCGCCAAAAGTATTATTAAGCTTTTCTAATTCGAATGCATGTGTAGCTATAACACTTTTATTTACAGGCATCATAGTTACAACTTTTAAATTTTTAAAATTCTTAGTTTTAAATTCTTTAAATTCAGTATTGGTTAAAGTTGTTAAAATTTCATTAGCTCTATCTCCTCTAAAATTAAAGAATATCAATCCATCATTGTCTTCAATAATTCCATCTTCATTTATTATACAAGGTTCTATAAATTCATCATATATTTTATTTTCAAAAGACTTTTCTACACAACTGTTGATAGAACTTTCTTTTTTACCTGTTTTGTTAACTATTACATTATAATATTTTTGAATTCTATCCCATCTATTATCTCTATCCATTGCATAATATCTACCTGATATACTGGCAATTTTCCCCACTTCGAGTTTTTCAATTTTTGTTTGTAACAATTCAATATATTTCATACATGAATCAGAAAGAGTATCTCTTCCATCGGTAATTACATGAATATACACATTTTTTAAATTTTCCATCTTGCATAGCTCTAATAACGCAAATAAATGTTCAATGTGAGAATGCACTCCACCATCACTAACTAATCCCATTAAATGTAATTTAGAATCATTTTTTTTAACATGTTTAATAATATCTAAAAATTCTTTATTTCTAAAAAAAGTTTTATCTTTGATTTTATTATTTATTAACATTAAAGGTTGATAAACTATTCTTCCTGCTCCAATATTTAAATGACCTACTTCACTGTTACCCATTTGACCTTTTGGAAGCCCTACTGCTTCTCCACTTGCATCAAGTAAAGAATGAGGAAAAGTTTTCCATAAATAATCAAAATTTGGAGTGTTTGCTTGCTTTATAGCATTTCCCTTTTCTTCTTCTCTATATCCAAATCCATCTAAGATTGCCAAAACAATTGGTTTCATAATAACATATCCTTTCTATATTAAATACAGAATATTGCATATATTGGAATATTCTTAATTTTTCCATTTTTACTAAAATTTTCGAAAGTAATATTAATTGCAAAATTAATATTATGATCTTTATTAAAACGAGTTATATTTTTAGCTTTCTTTCTTCTTTCAATATCAATAGGTATAACTTCGCCTTTAACAGTTTGAATAACAAATGGTATCTCAGCCTTACCTTCACTTTCGTAATAATATACATGATAACCATTATTATATAATGTAGCTGCAACATAATTTTGAATAATTGCATCAATTTGTCTTTCCCACATTTTATCCATAATATCAGTATAATTTATACCATACATTGATGCTAAAATACCATTATCATTTAAAAATAATTTAAAATTACTGTCATCCGCACTAGACGCAATACTTCTATTAATTTTATTTACTTTTAAACATTTTATTAATATATCTTTTTTCTTTAACCAATCAATCGGTTCTTTATATTCACTTTGTCTCGCACCCTTTTTAATTATGCCATATTGAAATTTTTTATTTTCTTTAAAAAGTTGAATAGGTATAGAATTTATAGAGTTCAAAATTTTAGTTTGGTTACCTGAATAATTTTTAAAAATATAGCTATTAATATTTTTAAAGATTTCATGTTGCTTTAACAATACTAAATTTAAATCTTTGGTTTCCATATATTTTTGAATTACGCTAGGATATCCTCCTATAACTAGATATAGTTTAAAATAATCTAGTGCGACAGAATGGAAAGGATTCTTCTTACACTTTTGATAAGAAGTCTTTATAAATTCTAATAGTTCCTTTTGACCATTTATTATTAAAAATTCTTCAAAATCTATTTTTGTCATTTTAATAAAAGTAATTTTGCCGACATATGACGTATTATTAGTAGGAAGAACGATATTATCACAAATAGAAATTACATCATATTCAATTGGCCATTCTTTAAATCTTATCAAAACTGAGATTATTTTCTCATATTTGTCTACATTATCAAAAATTATAAGTGTGTTATTATTATCACCTTTTATATTATAAAGAAGACAAAGTTTTTCAAATAATCTATCAATATTTGTTTCCTTACTTAAAAGAGATACTACAACAGGATTAAATTCTAAATTAACATAAATATAATTTTGATATTGTGTACGCCCAAAGTTGATAACTGAATAACTTTTTCCAACCATTGTTGGTCCACTAATTATCAATGGATTTTTACTACTAGCATTTTTCCACTCATATAATGTTTTATCTATTTTTCGTTCCATTTATTGCACCTCTCCTTCATTATTTCTAATTAGATTATAATTCTAATAAAGAAAAGTGTCAATAACTTTACAAAAAAAGACAAAAAATAACATAATTTTTCATATTTCGAAACAAAAAATAAAGGCATAATTGTCATCTGCCTTTATTTCGCTTTAGAAGTATGAAACTCTAATCTTAACTTATCTGATATAGTTACGATAAATTCTGAATTAGTTGGTTTTGCTTTATCGATATCTACACTATGTCCAAACACTTCTTCCATAAGTTCCCAATTCCCACGATTCCAACTTACTTCAATTGCATGTCTTATGGCTCTTTCAACTCTTGACACTGTCGTATCAAATTTATTTGCAATCTCTGGATACAATTCTTTTGTTATTGCACCCACCATTTCAGGATTATTATATAATAGAGAAATTCCTTCTCTTATATATTGATATCCTTTAATATGAGATGGTATACCAAGTTCATGAAGAATTTTTGTTATACAAATTTGTAAGTCATTATGTAATAAATCTATAATTTTACCATTTTCTTTTTTATTACAAATTTCTAAAACTCTTCTTTCTAAATCAGAAAGTTCAAAAGGTTTTAATATAAAATAACTTACTCCATATCCCGACACTCTTCTAATAGTATCTTCTTCATTAAATGATGTAGAGACTATTACTTTTTTATCAATTCCTCTTTTTTGCATTTCTTCTAAAACGTATAATCCATCTTTCTTTGGCATAATTAGATCCAAAATAATAACATCATACTCGTCTTTCCTATTTTGAATCATATCTATTCCTTCTTCGCCATTATAGGCGGTTAATGCTACTTCTATATTTGCGTGACTACTAAAATACTCTTTAACCATACTGCATAAACTTTCGTTGTCGTCGATCATAAGAATTTTTATATTTTCCATTTTGTTCTCCCTTCATTATTCTTTTTTACCACGCAAACTAATTATATACTAAAAGCACTTTTTATTACTAGAGTTTTTTTTAGCTTATTTTGTAATCATCTGTCGTATTTACACGAATTTTACAAGAAATCAATAAAAAAATAGCTAAATAAATAGCTATTAAATAAAATTTTAAATTTTATAAGTTATATTTCATTTATTATTTGAACAAATTCATTTGGATTATTAGAAGCTCCTCCCACTAAGAATCCATCTATATCATTCAATAATTTAAATTTATCAATATTAGTTGTATTAATACTTCCTCCATATAAAACTTTAACATTAATTTTATATGCACTTTTAACTATATCTTTAATAAATAATGCAATATCATCTATTTCTTTTGGAGACGGAACAATTCCTGTACCGATAGCCCAAATAGGTTCATAGGCAATTATCAAATCTTTAATCTTATCCCTATCTAAGTCCTTTAATATTTCTAATAAATCCATTCTTAATACTTGTTTAGTTTTAAATTCAATTCTCTCTTCTTTTGTTTCACCTATACAAACAATTGGAATTAATTCATTATCTAAACACTTTCTAATTTTAATATTCATTACTCTTTCATTTTCATGAAAATATTTTCTTCTTTCAGAATGTCCTACAATTACATATTTAACTCTTGCACTTTTAAGCTGTTCTGCACTAACTTCTCCTGTAAAAGCTCCATTATCGTATATCGATACGTTTTGTGACCCCACATTAAAGTTTTCATTAGTAAAAAAAGGAATATAAATATAACTAGGACAAATAACCACTTCATTATCACTATTAATTGAATTATTCATAGTATAAATATAATCTCCAACTTTATCCATGTTCATATTTGCTTTTAAATTTCCAACTATTATTTTTTTCATTCATCTTTTCCTTTCCACATTTTTTTAATAGTAGTAACAATTTTATATTTATCTTTAGGAGCATTTTCAATCGCAATTTTATAAACATCCAAAACACGTTCTGCAAAATATTTAGAAGAATATTCTTCAGCATTTCTTCTAGCTTGTTTAGATAATCTTTTTAATTCGTCAGGATTTTCTATTAATTCAAAAATGTCAGCTTTATATTGTCTTTTATTTTTAAATATTTTTCCATTTAAATCATCTATTACAACATTTCTGAAACTTTCATCATCTATACAAACGGGAACTTTTGATGCAGCCATTGCTTCAATTACTGTTAATCCTTGGGTTTCAGTTTTAGATGCAGTTACAAATACTGATGCAAGTTGATAATAATTAGGAATAATTTCCCATGGAACTTTTCCTGTAAATATTACATTATCTTTTATTCCTAATTTTTGTGCCATTTTTTTATATTTTTCAATATCAGGGCCATCACCGATAATAAGTAATTTACTATTTGGATATTTTTTTGAAATATCCTTTTGAGCATCAATTAAAAATTCAACATTTTTTTCTTGTGCAAGTCTTCCTACAAATACAATTATAAAATCATCTTTATCTATTCCTAATTCTTTTCGATATTTTTCAGTCATCGATTTTGTAAATTTTTCTTTATAAAATCTTTCAACTTCAATTCCTGTAGGTATTATATGTACATTTCTTGCAACCTTATATTTTTCTTTAAATAAATCATAAGTTTTCTTTGTTGGAACAATTAATTCTGAAATGGTCTTATCGCAATAAAACAAAGTTAAATATTCTACAATTTTTTTACTGGCATTATTAAAATAGCCCTTAGTTATATAATGTATGTAATCTTCATACATAGTGTGGTAAGTATGAACAAGAGGAATGTTAAATTGTTTAGCGATAATTCTAGCAAAAGTTCCTACACCAAACTCTGTATGAGAATGTATAACATCTAATTTCCACTTTTTAATTTTATTTACACATCTTATAGGATAGATACCCGAAAGCCTATAATCATATATGCCTATAGGTAAACCAGGAATTCTAATTACTTTTCCGTTTTCCTCATATCTGTATTTAGTAATTTCATTATTAACTGTTACAACAAATACTTGATGTCCCTTTTTCTCTAAAGCTCTTTTAAGCATAACAATACTTGTAGAGACCCCATTTATATATGGCGGATAGGTATCTGTAAACATACCAATTCTCATAATAAAATTACCTCCTTTTATTTAAAGACATTGCGATTGCTCCTATAATCATACCTAAATAATATGTAATAAATCTCCATATTAATAATGATGTAGCTAGTATTGGACCACCTAAATATTCACCATAAAATTTTGAGAAGGCGAACTCTAAACCACCACTACCACCAGGAATTGGAACAAAGGCACCTATAATCATTACAAAAGCACAAGCTACAAAAGAAGTTATAAAACTTATTAAATTAAAATTACCTGTACTAAGAATTATAATGAAAGGTAGCGAGTATAAGAAAATAAAAGCAAAGAAATTATATAAAAAACATTTAAAAAACGCTTTTCGGTTTTTTCTAATTGAAATCGCACTTTCATGAAACTTATCTAATTTTAAATTCACTTTATTTATTGTTCTTAGTCTATGTTTAACTAGTTTAATTTTGTATAAAAAATTAATAAACTTTTCTACGATATATTTATCAGTTTTTTTTGCATAACTTATAAACAATAAAGATAACATTACTAAACTATTAATTGTAAATCCTAATATGATAAATCCTTTTAATAAAGATATATTAGGGAAAAAATCAAAAAAGTAATTAACGATAATAGCAAACAACCCATATATAATTAAAACTATTTGGTAAACAGCAAAATTTTGAATTACAATACTTGTTGCTGTCGGTAAATCTACACCTTGAGTTTTTAGAAAATAAATTTGAGCAGGTTGTCCTCCAGATGCAAAAGGTGTCACCCCATTAAAAAATTGTGTTATAAGTAGGTTTTTAACTGTATCTATAAATTTAAAATCTTTTTTAAAAGTTTTTATTACAGTATGTAATGATAAAGTTCTAAGGATTCCATAAATTCCCATACATAAAAGCGCTAAAAGAATCCATAATTTATTTAAAGTTAAAAATTGTTTTATTACTTCTGTAAAATTATCTTTTAAAGTAAAATATAAGACTATTAATAAAATACTAATTAGAATTATATAGTTTTTTTTTTAAATTCTTTAAAATCATTAGAACTATCATTAATTACTTCAATACCCGGTAAAATTTTACCTTCTAATAATTCCAATGATGCCCCTCCACCTGTTGATATATGAGTGAATTTTTCTTTATATCCAAATTTTATTGCAGCTGCGGCACTATCGCCACCACCAATAATAGTTATTCCGTTATTTTTTGACATTGCTTCACAAATCATTTTAGTACCATTTTGATAGTTTTCAAATTCAAAAACTCCCATTGGACCATTCCAGATTACTTGTTTAGCGTCTTTTATATACTTAGAAAAAAGTTCAATAGTTTTAGGACCTATATCTAATCCCATTTCTTCATCTTCAATTTGATTAATATCTTTTATTTTTCCTTTTTCATCTTTAAATTCATTATTAACAACCAAGTCTACTGGAAGAAGTATTTTATTTTCATGTTCTTTTAAAACTTTTGAACAAAAATCCAAACTTTCATTATCAACCAAAGAATTACCAACATTATATCCTTCAGCTTTTAAAAACGTATGGCACATTCCTCCGCCAATTAAAATATAATCTGCTATTTCTGTTAAATTTTCTATAACTTTTATCTTATCAGATACTTTTGCACCACCAAGAATTACAACAAAAGGTCTTTTAGGCTTTGTTATAGCTGGTTCTAGAATGGATAACTCTTTTTCGATTAAGAATCCTACCCCACTATCAATATTAGAAGCTA
>CALVYE010000006.1 GCA_944372025.1 uncultured Bacilli bacterium
CATAAGAAGAATTATAAAAAATGTATATTTTTATAAAATGTTAATACAGAAATGTATTAGCATTTTTTTATTAGTAAAATAATAGATATAATAATCCCCATTTAAAGATAAAATTTAAAATACATAAATATTTATCTATACCAAAACAAAGGATGACACATTTTTTATAATAGGAGGAATAAAAATGTGTTGTCATAAAATGTGTAAAATAATGCGAATAATTCCAATATTAAATCTTATATTTTTTATAGTCCTTGCTATAATATTTGTAATACTTATAATTAATAATCCTACTAATAATAAAGATATTTTAGTTACTGTCGCACACCCAGGAGATAATACAGAGGAAGGGAATGCAATTATAAATTTTGGCGAAAATCAAATTGTAGAAGGCACCGCTTTAAGTCATACAAACGAAACAAGCCAAATTAATATAAATGAAAATGGTATTTATCAAATTTCTTATCAGTTAGAAGGTGTCGATCAAGGATCAGGAAGATTTAATTTTAATGCCATATTATTAGTAAATAATATTCCACAAAGCGATACCTTAAATGAAGGCCCAGTTCTTAGTGAAGATATTGTCAATAACAGATATACATTAACTAGTACCGTTATATTAAGATTAAATGCAGGAGATATATTGCAACTTGGTGCATTATCTTTAGAGAAAGTAACATATCCTAATGCTCGTATAGATATAGAAAAAATCGGATAAATTTTTAATATTAGTATGTATAATTAGAAATAGTTATATATACTTTTTATTAATTTTATCAATAATGTTACATGTGTAAATATTAACTTTACCATAACAAAATTATTTATATCTTATTTCATTTTATTTTTTATTTTGTTATACTTAATATGAAAATTAACCTTAGGAGGAATTATAATGGAATTAAAAGAATGTAAAAAATTATTAAATGAATATAATAAAAAAATTGAAGAATTATGGAGGTCTCTTTGAAGTTGATAAAAAACAAAATGAAATAAAAGCGCTTGAAAATGAAATGGCGAATCCTAATTTTTGGAATGATAAAACACATAGCGAGGAAATAATCAATAGATTAAATGGTTTAAATAATAAAGTTGACAAAATAAAAAATATAAAACAAAAAATTTCTAGTAATTTAATAGATATAGATAATATTACAGAAGAAGACAAAGAAATTATAAATATAATATCTGAAGATTGCGAAAAAATAAAAAAAGAATATGAAAGTTTTGAATTAGATGTACTATTAAATGGAGAATATGATTCAAATAATTGTATTTTAGAAATTCATGCAGGTGCGGGTGGAACCGAATCTTGTGACTGGGCAAATATGCTTTATAGAATGTATTTAAGATATGCTGAAAAGAAAAATTATAAAGTTGAAATTATTGATGAACTTCCTGGAGAAGAAGCGGAAATAAAAAGTGTTTATATGTTAATTAAAGGAGAAAATGCATACGGATACCTAAAATGTGAAAAAGGAGTACATAGGCTAGTTAGATTATCACCATTTGATTCAAACAATAGAAGGCATACATCATTTGCATCCGTAGATGTAACTCCTGAAATTAATAATGACGTAACTATTGAAATTAAAGATGAAGACTTAAAAATAGATGTATATAGAAGTAGTGGATGTGGAGGTCAAGGAGTCAATACAACTGACTCTGCTGTTAGAATAACGCATATTCCTACAAAAATAGTAGTTACATGCCAAAATGAAAGAAGTCAAATAAAAAATAAAGAAACAGCTTTAAAAGTACTTAAAAGTAAATTAATTGCGCAAGAATTACAAAAAAAAGAAGAAGAAATGAATAAATTAAAAGGAAGTCAAATGTCAATTAATTTTGGATCACAAATACGAAGTTATGTAATGCATCCATATTCAATGGTCAAAGATCATAGAACAAATATAGAAACAAGCAATGTTGAAAAAGTTTTAGATGGGGATATTGATATGTTTATAGAAGCATATCTAAAAAAGGAAGTGAGATAGTGTTTTTATTTAAAAAGAAAAATACCGAAAATATATTAAAAACAATTTACAATAAAGATAAATTTAAAAGATATTCTCAATTTATAATAGGATTATTAATTTTATCCTTTGCTTTTAACATATTTATTTTACCTAATAATATTGTTTATGGAATAAGTGGGATAGGAGTAATTTTTAAACAAATCTTTGGTTTTGAACCATCTTATGTAATGTTAGCTGGAAATATCGCACTATTAATTCTAAGTTTTGAATGTTTAGGAAAATCTAAAACTACCAATACAATCTTAGGTTCATTATTATATCCAATATTTATAAAATTAACTGCTAATATATCCACATTCGTAAATGTAGGGACTGATGATATATTATTATTAACTATATTTGGTGCGACATTAACAGGTTTTGGTTTAGGACTTATTTTTAAAAGTGGTTATACAACAGGAGGAACCGACATACTAAATCAGATATTTCAAAAATATTTTAAAGTTTCTTTGGGAAACGCAATGTTATTTACTGATGGAATAATAATAATAGGAGGAGTATTTGTATTTGGATGGGCAAATGTAATGTATTCCTTAATATCACTTTATATAATAAGCATAATGACTGATAAAGTAGTTTTAGGAATTTCTCAAAGTAAAGCATTTTACATAGTTACAGAAAAGCCAAAAGAAGTTAAAGAATTTATTCTTAATAACATTAGTCATGGAGTTACCGTTTTAGATGCAAGAGGTGGATATTCCAATGATAAAGAAAAAATGTTATTATGTGTTGTTCCAACAAATATGTATTTTAGATTAAAAGAGGGAATTAATTATATTGATGAAAGTGCATTTTTTGTAGTAACGGATGCATATGAAACATCTGGCGGAAGCCTCGAAAGTTAAAAAATAAATTCCAAAATAGCCAAGTATTGGCTATTTTTTATTTAATATATTATGTTATAATTATAAACAGTGGTGGTTATTATGGTATTTTTTAATATACTAATTATTATCTATACAAAGACTTTAATATTTATATTAAAATTATTAGGAAAAAAGGCAGGAACATATCCTGGAAGAATCGCATTAAAACTAAATAAAAACATAAGAGATTTTATTAAAATAAAAGGTAATATAATTGTGGTTACTGGAACCAATGGTAAAACAACTACAACAAATATGATTTATTCTATATTAGAAAAATCTGGTTATAAAGTAGTATCAAATAAAGAAGGAAATAATATAGGTTGGGGAATAACTACAACATTAATTAAAAATTGTTCAATAACAGGAAAAATCAAATGTGATTATCTAGTTTTAGAAACTGATGAACATTGGGTACCAATAATATATTCAAGACCTAATATGAAAATAGATACACTAATAATTTTAAACTTCTTTAGAGATCAATTAGATAGAGCAGGGGAAATAGAAACATTAGTTTTAAAATTAGAAAAATTTATTGAAAAACATAAGTGTAAACTAATTTTAAATGGCGATGATCCTAATGTAGTAAGAATAGGTCTTAAAAACTTAAAGAAAAACAACTTTTATTATGGAATGTCGAAACTAGATTCATCTTATGAAATATCACATGATAAAATGGAAGGTATTTTTTGCCCAAAATGTAAAATAAAATTAAGATATAATTATTATCAATATTCGCACATAGGGTCTTTTAAATGTCCAAAATGTGGATATGGAAATAATAAATTAACAACTAAACTAACAAAAATTGAAAATAATCAATTTATTGTAAATAAAGAAACTTATGAAACAAATAATGCAAATTTGTATAATATATATAATCTATTGTCAATAATTACACTATCTAAAATTTATAATTTAGATAAAAATATAGTAAATGAAGTATTTAAAACTTTTAAAGTTAACAATGGAAGACATCAAATTTTTAAAATTAATAATAATGAATGTATATTAAATTTAGGTAAAAATCCTACGGGGGTTAATGTTGTTTTAAGAAGTATTAAACATACCAATGAAAATAAAGAATTATTAATAGTGTTAAACGACTATGTAAACGATGGAAAAGATATATCATGGATTTGGGACATAGATTTAAAAAATATGGATGAATTTAAAAGAGTTATCTGTACAGGAACTAGAGCCTTTGATTTAGCTATTGCCATCAAATGTTTTGGATATGATACCGATAATATTATTGTCGAAGAAAATATAGAAAAAGCAATCGATATTATGATGAAAACTAAAAATAAAAAATACTTAATTTCTAATTATTCACCTTTGATTAGAACCAAAGAATACTTAGAAAAATTAGAAAGGGGGTCTAAATAATGAATCTAAATATATTATGTTTATATCCAAATATAATGGACTTATATGGAGATAACGGAAATATTGAAATTTTAAAATATAGATGTAATAAAAGAAATATAGAAGTAAATATAGATACCTATACTATTAATCAAGAAGAACCTCAATTTAGTAAATATGATTTAATATTTCTAGGAGGAGGATCTGATAAAGAACAACGTGTTGTTGCTAAAGACATATTAAAATATAAAAAACAAATAGAAAATTCTATTAAAAAAGGTACTTTTTACTTATTGATATGTGGGGGATTTCAATTGTTTGGAAAATATTATAAAGATTCAGAAGGTAATATTTTAGAAGGACTTGGAATATTTAATTACTACACCGAATCATCATTAAATAAACAAAAAAGATGCATTGGTAACATAATTATTGAAAGTAAAATAAATGAAGAAACTCTAAAAATTGTAGGATTTGAAAATCATGGTGGTCAAACATTTGATGTTGAAACACCTTTCGGGAAAGTAATATATGGAAATGGTAATAAATTTGAAGACCAAAATGAAGGAATTATGATTAAAAATGTTATCGGAACATATTTACATGGTCCATTACTATCCAAAAATCCTGAGCTTACTGACTATATAATAAAATATTGTTTAGAAAGAAAATATAACAAAAGTATTTTTCTAAAAGAATTAGATGATACCTTTGAAAACCAAGCAAAAAAAGAGATATTAAACAGACTCCTTACTAAGGCTAATGTTTGATATTTTTTTATCTAAAATTTCATTATAATAATTCTCTAACAAATAAATATAATTATCAAATATCATTTGTTTTTCAATATATTCCTCTATTCTTTTATTTAGCCATTCGATTTTTTCTTCATTAGTAAGATTAGAAGGAAGGGTTTCGTTTTTACCATCAAATTTTTCACTACTGACAAATATCATTATTTCACGATATTTTTCCTTTATTTTATTATATTCTAAAGTTAATTTGCGATTCTTCATATTACCTTTTAATAAATCAATTTTATTACACAAATTCTTTATTTTTTCGATCAATTTTTTAGTATTAGTCTGTTCTTTATAAAAAGAATATTCTTTACTTAAAAAAATTGCCTTTTTCTTTGTTTCAATTTTGTTAAACTCTTCTTTTTGCATAGTTATTTTTACTAATAACTTTTTTTTATCTTCAATCTTATTTTTTATTTTATTTTTCATTTTATTATAATTAAAATATATTAAGTCCAAATTTTTATATTTTTCTTGTAACTGATTTATATCCTCAATAATTTCAGTTTCCAACTTAAACATTGTATTTATATCTAATCCTTCTAAATCATTATTATTTATTTTATTAACCCGTCTTTCTTCCAATTCATTTAAAATATTGTTAACATCCATAATCTCACCGTCCTGTAACAATAATACTCAATGATAATGTAATAATTTGTAGAACAAATACTTAAAAAAACAATTTAATTTGTCAAAAAATAAATAAAAAAGTTAAAAATAATGAATATTTGTGTAATTTTATATTTAACATTTTAAAATATAAAGGTTTATGATAAAATATAATACAGAAAAGAGGGATACTTGATGAATAAAGTTAGAACAAGATATGCACCATCACCAACTGGATTTATGCATGTTGGAAATCTTAGAACTGCAATATTCGAATATTTAGTTGCAAAACATAATAATGGAGAATTTATATTAAGAATTGAGGATACCGATCAAACAAGAAAGGTTGAAGGAGCGGTAGACTTTATATATAACACTTTAAAACTTTGTAATATCAATATCGATGAAGGACCTAACAATAAAGGAAAATATGGACCATATATTCAAAGTGAAAGATTACCAATATATAAAGAGTATGCTGAAAAACTAGTACAAATGGGGAAGGCATATTATTGTTTTTGTACAGAAGAAAGATTAGAAGAACTAAGAAAAGAAGCTGAAAAAAATAAAGTTGCATTTATGTATGATGGGCATTGTAAAAACTTATCAAAAGATGAAATTGAAGAAAAAATAAAAAATGGAGAAAAATACGTAATTCGTCAAAAAATGCCTAAAGAAGGAATAAGTGTATATAATGATCTTGTTTATGGTGAAATAAAAGTAGAAAATAAACTATTAGAAGATCAAATTTTATTAAAATCAGATGGATATCCAACTTATAATTTTGCTAATGTAATAGATGATCATTTAATGGGAATTACACATGTTATTCGTGGTAATGAATATATAATGGCAACTCCAAAATATAATTTATTATATGAAGCATTTGGATGGGAAAAACCAACTTATATACATGTATCAATGGTATTAGGTGAGGATGGCCAAAAATTAAGCAAACGTAATGGAGATGCTTCTTTTATGGATTTATATAATGAAGGTTATTTACCTGAAGCTATTGTAAATTATTTAGTAATGTTAGGATGGAGTCCTGAAACAAATGATGAAATATTTTCAATGGATGAATTAATAAAAATTTTTGATCCATCAAGAATCAGTAAATCACCATCTGTATTTGACATAAAAAAATTAAATTGGGTTAATGCCCATTACATAAAAAAACTTGATATTGAATCACTTTTAAATATAACTGTTCCTCATTTAAAAGAAGCATATGATTTAAGTGATAAAACAGAAGAATGGATAAAAAAACTAGTTTCGATTTATCAAGACCACATAAGTTATGGAAAAGAAATTGTAGAAGTTACAGATTTATTTTTTAAAGAAAAAATTGAACTAAATGATGAATGTAAAGAATTTATGAGTGCCGAAGGAACTAACAATACTCTAAAAGTTTTTGAAAAAGAAATTGAAAATATAAAAGAATGGACTGTAGAAAATATAAATGATGCAATAATGTTAACAAAAGAAAAAGCATCTGTAAAAGGTAAAATGCTTTATATGCCAATCAGAATAAAAACAACAGGACAAATGCATGGACCTGAACTTCCTGATACTATCTTCTTATTAGGAAAAGAATTAGTACTAAATCGTTTAAAATAACATATTTTACACACATTTTTATAATATATTTATTAAGAGGTGAAAAATGAAAATATATAATACCTTAACAAAAAAAGTTGAAGAGTTTATACCTAATGATCCCAAAGAAGTAAAAATGTATACCTGTGGTCCAACAGTATATAACTACGCACATATTGGAAATTTGAGAACCTACATTTTTGAAGATATTTTGGAAAAAACTCTAAATTTTATTGGATACAAAGTCAAAAGAGTAATGAATATAACTGATGTTGGTCATATAGTAAGTGATGCAGATGATGGCGAAGATAAAATGATGTTTGCAAGTAAAAAAGAAGGTAAAAGTGCAGATGAAATTGCAAAGTTTTATACAAATGCATTTATGAAAGATTTAGATGAGCTTAATATTAAAAAACCAGAAATAATCGAGAAGGCAACATTACATATAAAAGATTATATTAAAATGATTGAGAAATTAATTGAAAAAAATGTTGCCTATATTTCAAATGGAAATGTATATTTTGATATTACTAAAGCACCAAATTATTATGAATTGTCTGGAAGAAATGAAGAAAATAATTTAATTGGAGCACGTGAAGATGTAGAAGAAGATAAATTTAAAAGAAACCCAGCTGATTTTGCACTTTGGATGACTAATTCAAAATTTAATAATCAAGAGCAAAAATGGGATTCGCCTTTCGGAATTGGGTATCCTGGATGGCATATTGAATGTTCATGTATAGCATTAAAATATTTAGGTGAAAAACTAGATATTCATTGTGGAGGAGTCGATAATATTTTCCCACATCATTCAAATGAAATCGCGCAATCGGAAGCCTTTTTAGGACATAAATGGTGTAATTATTGGATACATGGTGAATATTTAAATGACAAATCTGGAAAAATGAGTAAATCTAAAGGTGAGTTTTTAACTTTAGATTTACTAAAAGAAAAAGGTTATAACCCGCTAGCATACAGATTTTTATGTTTACAATCACACTATCGAAATCAACTAATTTTTAGTTATGAATCACTTGATATGGCTCAAAAAACTTATGACAAGTTAAAAAATAAAATAAGTATAATTAATAAAAATGTTGATAACTTACAAAATATAGAATTAAATCAGAATTATTTACAAAAATATAAAAATGCATTAGAAAATGACTTAAATACTTCTAGTGCCTTAACAGTACTTTATGATGTTATAAAAGATAATAAACTATCAAGTGCTGAAAAGGTTAAACTTATACAAAAATTTGATGAAGTATTATCATTATCGTTATTAAAAGAAAATAAAATTGAATTGAACAAATCAGAAGTGGAATATATAGAAGAAAAGATAAAACTAAGAAAAGAGGCTAAACTTAATAAAAACTTTGCTTTAGCTGATAAAATAAGAAAAGAATTAGAAGAAAAGGGTATAATATTAAAAGACACAAGAGAAGGAACAACTTATGAAGTTAGGAGGTAAATTTTTATGATATATTTTGGAAATCTTGGAATGGACTATTTAATAATATTTATTTCAATTGGTATAACTTTATTAGCTCAAGTTTTTATATCTACTACATATAGTAAATATAAAAAAATAAACACCAAGGAAAAAAAGACTGGGTTTGAAGTTGCTAGACAAATATTGGATGAAAATGGCTTACAAGATATTTATGTTGTAGAAACTGGTGGAAATCTAAGTGATCATTATGATCCAAGAAGAAAGACTATAAGATTATCTAAAGATATTTTTCATGGAACAACTATTGCTGCCAATGCAGTAGCGGCACATGAAGTTGGTCATGCGCTTCAATATAAAGATGGATATACTCCAATTAAAATTAGAAATGCAATCCTACCTTTAGCAAATTTTGGATCAAAAGCAGGATATATAATAATTTTAATATCATTATTTGCAGGAATAACAGATTTACTATGGTTTGGAATTATTTTAATTGGCTTCATGTTACTATTTCAATTGATAACTCTTCCTGTTGAATTTAACGCATCAAAAAGAGCAAAAATCCAGCTTAAAAAAGATAAATTTTTAAACGATGGAGAATTAAATGGTGCAAGCACAATGCTTAGTGCAGCTGCAATGACTTATGTTGCTAGTGTTTTAACCGCAATTTTAGAAATTTTAAGACTTGTGTTAATCGCACGTAATAATGACTAGAGCTATATAATAAATTTAAAACTTTACTTTAATGTAAAGTTTTTTTGTAATTAAAAGTTTATAAAGAATAAATCTTATTTTTGAAGATGATATATTGACTATAAAATTAATATTTCTTTTATTTTAATCTATAATAGTATATAATATTTTTGGTGATATAAATGAATTTGAACCCACAAGAAATGGCATATATAGGTGATGCAATTTATGAATTATACATTAGAAAATATATATTAACTATAGGAATTAGAAAGGTCAATAATTTACAAAAAGAAGCAAAAAAATACGTAAGTGCTAAAGGTCAAAGTGAATATTTGAAAAAACTTTTAAATTTAGACATCTTTAATAGTGAAGAATTAGATATTATAAAACGAGCTCGTAATTTTAAAGTTAATTCAAAGCCCAAAAATTCTGATTTAATAACTTATAAATATGCAACCGCACTAGAAGCCTTAATAGGATACTTATATTTATCTAATAAAAAAGATAGAATAGATGAAATTATGAAACTAATATTGGAGGATAATGACAATGTATGTATATGGTAAAAATGTAGCTCTTGAACTACTTAAAAAAAATAAAAAAATATATAAAGCTATTATTTATGAAAATTTCAATGACAAATTTATTATTTCTGAGTTGCAAAAAAGAAATATTCCTATAAAAACAATGAATAAAAAACAAATTGATGAATTTGCAAAAGGAAATCATCAAGGTATAATTCTTAATATACCTGAATTTAAATTTACAGATATTGATGATATCAAGTTTAAGGAAAATGAACTACCTTTCCTTGTAATCTTAGATCACTTAGAAGATCCTCATAATTTTGGTGCAATAATAAGGACATGTGAAGCTGCAGGAGTAGATGCAATAATAATTCCCAAAGATAGAAGTGTAGATATAAATTCTACAGTTATGAAAACAAGTGCAGGTGCCTTAGAAAATATCCAAATATGTATGGTAACCAATATAAGTAATACTATTAAAAATCTTAAAAATAAAGGATTTTGGATAGTTGGAACTGATATGAAAGGAGAAGATTATACAAAGATTGATTACAATTGTCCTCTTGCTCTTGTAATAGGAAATGAAGGATCAGGGATGAGTAGAATTGTTAAAGATTCATGTGATTTTATCGCAACTATTCCCATGAAAGGAGAAATAAATAGCTTAAACGCATCAGTTGCTACAGGTATAATGATATATGAAGTTTTAAAACAAAGAAAGTAGTGATTAGATGGAATACAGAAGTTTAAATGATAATGAATTATTATATATGGTTAACGAAGATGAAGAGGCCTATAATCTTTTATATAATAAATATAGAGATATAATTTATAAAATTGCATTAAAATATAGTAAAGGAAGTAATAGTGTTGGCATAGATATTAATGATTTAATTTTAGAAGGTAATATTGGTATGGACAACGCAATTAAAAATTATAAAACGGACAATAAAAACGAGGCAAGTTTCAAAAGTTTTCTCTATTTATGTATCGAAAGACAAATAATATCCTTAATCAGAAAAGCAACGATAAAAAGAAACAGCATATTAAATAATTCTTCATATTATGAACCCGAAATTTTAGAAAATATCGAAGATGAAAATAAAACTGATATATTAGAAGAAATTCTTTTAAAAGAAAGTCAAACAAAAAAATATAAAGATATTATAGGTAAACTAACAAATTTAGAAAAGCAAATATTTACTCTTAAAATTCAATGTTATACTAACAAAGAAATAGAGAAAATTTTAAATATAAATGATAAATGTATTAAAAATGCAATATATAGAATACGAAAAAAAGCAAAACTGCTTAACTTTAATTGACTTTTTTAAATAGTTGTGTTAATTTAATGGTGTAACACAACAAAGTGTTTTTTATTTTGGAAAAATTAAAGAGGTGTAAAAATGAAAAAAATCGCTAAATTTTTCAAAGGCGTAAAAAAAGAAATATCACGTGTAAGATGGCCAAACAAGAAAGAATTAATTAAATATTCAATCGCAACAATCATATTTATAATTTTCTTTTCTTTATTTTTCTATTTATTTGATACTATAGTAGCAATATTAATAAAATTATTTAATTAAGGAAGGATAGTAATTATGGATAAACAATGGTATGTAGTAAATACTTATTCTGGACATGAAAATAAAGTAAAAGAAAAATTAGATATGCGTATCAACTCTATGGATATGCAACAACATATATTTAGAGTTGTTGTACCTGAACAAAAAGAAGTAGAAATAAAAGATGGAGTAAAAAAAGAAAAAACCAAAAAATTATTTCCAGGTTATGTCTTAATAGAAATGGATATGACAGATGAAGCATGGTACATAGTTAGAAATACACCTGGTGTAACAGGATTTATTGGATCATCTGGTAAAGGTGCGAAACCAACACCACTAAAACCTCAAGAAGTTGATAAAGTACTTAACAGTATGGGATTATCTAGAATTGAAATAGGTAATGAACTTAATAAAGGTGACAAAGTCAAAATTCTTGATGGACCATTTAAAGCTATGTATGGTAAAGTTGAAGAAATTGATTTAGAAAATCAAAGTCTAACAGTTTTAATCGACTTATTTGGTCAAGAAACCCCAGTTGATGTAAATTTAGTACAAATAGAAAAAGCATAAAATTACTTGAAAATCATAGAAAAGTGTGCTATTATTTTAGTCGCAGCTATATATTAATTATATAGATTGTCGTGGGAGGCGCGGACTTTACGCTATTTGAACCACAAACGAAAAAGGAAGGAGAGTGTTTTTCGTGGCAAAACAAATTACCAAAAAAATAAAATTACAAATACCTGCAGGAAAAGCTACACCAGCTCCACCAGTTGGAACAGTTTTAGGACCAGCAGGAATTAATTTACAAGAATTCTGTACAAAATTTAATGATGCAAGTAAAGATAAAATGGGAGATGTTCTACCAGTTGAAATTACTATCTATGAAGATAGAACATTTGATTTTGTATTAAAAACCCCACCAGCAGCATTCTTACTTAAAAAAGCTGCAGGAATTAAATCAGGATCTAAAAAAGGTGCAAACGAAGTAGTTGCTACTATAACAAAAGATCAATTAAAACAAATTGCTGAAACTAAATTACCTGATTTAAATGCATATGATGTTGAAAGTGCTATGAAAATCGTAGAAGGTACTGCTCGTAACATGGGTATTGCTGTTAAAGGGTTAAACGATAAAGAACTTGAAGAACAAGCACGTGAAGCTTTAGAACACGAAAAAGAATTAGCGAAAAGAGAAGCTGAATTAGCAAGTCTTGAAGAAGAAGCAGCTAATCAAAATGTAGAAGAAGCTACAGAAGAAGTAGAAGAAAAATCTGAATAAAATTAATTAAACATATAGGTATTTACCTATGTGGGAGGTTAGTCCGCTATTTACCACATAAGGAGGGATTATATGAAAAAACAAAGTAAAAACTATAAAGAAGCTTTAGCTAAAATAGATAAAAATAAACTATACACTAAAGAAGAAGCTATTAAATTAGCAAAAGAAACAAGTACATCAAAATTTGATGCTTCTGTTGAAGTAGCAATGAGATTAAATCTTGATACTAAAAAATCTGATCAACAATTACGTGGAGCAATCGTTTTACCAAATGGAACAGGTAAAAGTAAAAAAGTATTAGTAATTGCCAAAGGAGATCAAGCGAAAGCTGCAACTGAAGCTGGAGCTGATTACGTTGGAGACACTGATATGCTTCAAAAAATCGAAAAAGAAAATTGGTTTGATTTTGATGTAATGATAGCTACTCCAGATATGATGGCTCATCTAGGAAAATTAGGTAAAATTTTAGGACCAAAAGGGTTAATGCCAAACCCTAAAACTGGAACTGTTACAATGGATGTTAAAAAAGCAGTTGAAGAAGTTAAAAAAGGTAGAGTAGAATATCGTACAGATAGCTATGGAAACGTACATGGTATCATAGGTAAAGTTTCATTTGATGAAAAAGCATTAGTTGAAAACTTAAAAACTTTTGTTGATGTAATTATCAAATCAAAACCAGCCGTTGTTAAAGGTGTATATGTTAAAAACATTTCAGTTTCAACTACAATGGGTCCTGGAATAAAAATTGACATAAATTCTTTTGACAAATAATAAAATATATTATATAATGTTTTTTGTGAAGAAGTACCGTAGACAGTAGGGGAGAAATCTTAATAATCCTACCGAGGACTTAAAGATAAGATCTTTAACCTTTGTATGTCTACATACAAAGGTTTTTTAATTACGGTACTACACTAAAAAATAGAGGAGGTGTAGTGATGGCAAGTACAAAAATTCTTGAACAAAAACAACAAATAATTAACGAAATAGCAGACAATGTTAAAAATTCGCAAGCATCTGTTTGGGTTGATTATAGAGGATTAACTGTTGAAGAAGTAACAGATTTAAGAAGAAAGTTAAGAGAAGTAGGTTCAGATTTAAAGGTTTACAAAAATACCTTAACAAAAAGAGCGCTTGATACTTTAAACATATCATTAGATGATTATTTAAACGGTCCAAATGCAATTGCGTTTGGTAACGATCCAGTAGCTCCAATTAAAGTTTTAGCAAACTTTGCTAAAGATCATGAAGCACTAGAATTAAGAGTTGGTATCATCGATGGAGAAATTTCAGGTATCGATGAACTAAATAAACTTGCAACAATACCATCAAGAGATGGATTACTTACAATGCTTGCAGGTGGTATGATTGGTCTAGTAAAAGACTTATCAATTTGTTTACATTTATATGGTGAACAATTAGAAAATAATGAATAATAATTAAAATTAAGGAGGAATATAAAAATGGCAAAATTAACAAAAGATGAATTTATAAGTTCATTAAAAGAAATGACTTTATTAGAAATCAAAGAATTAGTAGATGCAATGAAAGAAGAATTTGGAGTAGACCCAACTGCAGTAGCAGTAGCAGCAGCACCTCAAGCAGGAGCTGCAGCAGATGAAGGTCCATCAACTGCAACAGTAGTATTAACTAGTTGTGGAGCTAACAAAATTCAAGTTATCAAAATTGTTCGTGAAATCACTGGTTTAGGATTAAAAGAAGCTAAAGATATCGCTGACAACGGTGGTAACGTTAAAGAAAACGCATCTATGGATGAAGCTAATGAAATCAAAGCTAAGCTAGAAGAAGCTGGCGCAACAGTTGAATTTAAATAATTAATAATTGACTTTTTTAAGCTCGTGTTTATACACGGGCTTATAGTCGTTTTATGAAGGGAAATAAAATGAGTCATTATTTTACAAAAAATAGTAATTTAAAAAGTGAAGAAAATTTAATACATGTTTTATTTAAAAATAAGAAATATTCTTTTTATGTAGACAATGGAGTTTTTTCAAAAAAGGGTCTAGATTTTGGAACACGTAGTTTATTAGAGTCGCTTGATTTAGAAAATATGCATGGTAATATTCTAGACTTTGGATGTGGATATGGACCTATTGGAGTAATTGTTGCAGATAACACTGATGCAAAAATTGATATGATAGACATAAACGATAGAGCAATCCACTTATCAAATAAAAATATTGTATTAAACAAAGTACAAAATGCGACAGTATTTGAAAGTGATATGTACGAAAATATAAATGATACATATGATTACATAATAACTAATCCACCCATAAGGATTGGGAAACAAAATTTATATAAAATTTTATTTGACGCAAAAAAATATTTAAAGAAAAATGGAGAACTTCTACTTGTAGTAAATAAAAATCAAGGTGCTAAATCCTTAGTAAAAGACTTATCGAAAACATACGATGTAGAAGTAATAAATAAAAATAAAAGTTTTTTCATAATTAAGGCTATAAACAATTGACAATTTGAATTTTGTCTGGTAACATTATAAATTGGCGACATATTCTTTTTTTCGATAAGTTTATGTTCTTTGAATAATTTAATAATATTATATAGTTATAGGGGTGAATCAAGTGGCTTATAAAATTAAAAAGGTCAACAATCTAAGAGAAAGAAGAACTTTCTCAAAAATTAAAAACACTTTTGAACTTCAAGACTTGCTAGAAATTCAAAAAAAATCTTATCAATGGTTTATAACAGAAGGAATCGAAGAAGTATTTAAAGATTTATTCCCAGTTGAAAGTTTTTCTGGTGAGTTATCATTAGAATTTACAGATTATTCTTTTGATGAACCTAGATACTCTATTAAAGAAGCAAAATATAGAGAAACAACGTATGCCGCACCTTTAAAGGTACAAGCACGTCTTTTTAATCATGAAACTGGAGAGGTAAAAGAACAAGAAATTTTCCTTGGAGACATGCCAGTTATGACAGACAGTGGAACCTTCGTAATTAATGGTGCCGAAAGGGTTATTGTATCTCAATTAGTACGTTCCCCTAGTGTTTATTTTTCTTCTTCTATAGATAAAAACGGAAGAAGCGTAATAACTTCACAAATAATTCCTACACGTGGAACATGGTTAGAATTTGAACTTGATGCTAGAGATGTCGTTTATGTAAGAATAGATAGAACTAGAAAAGTTCCTCTAACTACTCTTTTACGCGCATTCGGTTTATCAACTTCAGATGAAATAACAAAAGTATTTGGAGAAAACCAATACATATTAAATACACTTTCTAAAGATTCAACTAAAAATACAGATGAAGCATTAATTGAAATTTATGAAAAATTAAGACCAGGAGAACCTGCTACTCTTGATAGTTCTAAAAACCAATTAATTACTCGTTTCTTTGATGAATTTAGATATGACTTAGCTAAAGTAGGACGTTATAAATTTAATAAAAAATTAGATGTATGCGATAGATTACTTAATAAAGTTATAGCTGAAGACATCATAGTTGATGGAGAAGTTAAACTAGAAAAAGGTACTTTAATTACAAAAGAAATTCTAGAAAACATTAAACCAATTTTCCAAAATGGTTACAATACAAAAGAAGTAACTATAAATGAAGAATTAGATCAACATAATATAATTCAAACTGTAGATATTTATTCACCTGAAAATAATGAAAAAGTAGTAACAATCATAGGTAATGACCCTTCATTAACTATTAAAAGATTAACAATTTCAGACTTTTATGCAGCTACAAGTTATTACTTAAATTTACTTGAAGGTATCGGACAAACTGATGAAATAGATCACTTGGGTAACAGACGTGTTAGACAAGTTGGAGAATTATTACAAAATCAATTTAGAATAGGTGTTGCTAGAATGGAGAGAGTCATTAGAGAAAGAATGACCACTCAAGAATTAGACACAGTTACACCTAAAACTTTAATAAATATTAGACCAGTTACTGCTGCAATCAAAGAATTCTTTGGTAGTAGCCAATTATCTCAATTTATGGACCAAACCAATCCTATCGCCGAACTTACTAATAAAAGACGTTTATCAGCATTAGGACCTGGTGGTTTATCGAGAGATAGAGCAGGTATGGAAGTTCGTGACGTTAACGCAAGTCACTATGGTCGAATTTGTCCAATCGAATCTCCAGAAGGACCAAATATCGGACTTATAACCTCACTTGCTAGTTATGCTAAAATAAATGATTATGGTTTCATAATGACTCCATATAGAAAAATAAATAATGGAAAAATAACTGATCAAGTTGATTATTTAACGGCAGATGAAGAACAAGATTTCTATATATCACAAGCTACAATAAATATTGATGACGATGGTAATATAGTAGATGATAGTGTTACTGCTCGTTATAGAGGTGAAAATGTAATCTGTAAAAAAGACCAAATCGATTATATAGATGTTTCACCACAACAAGTGGTTGCTGTAACGACAAGTTGTATTCCATTCCTTGAACACGATGATGCTACACGTGCCCTAATGGGTGCAAACATGCAACGTCAAGCAGTACCACTATTAAAATCTGAAGCTCCACTTGTTGGTACAGGTGTAGAATACATTGCAGCTAAAGATTCAGGTGCTGTTGTAGTTGCCAAAGCTGATGGTATTGTAGAATATGTAGATGCAAGAAAAATTGTAGTTAAAAATCAAGGTGGAAAAGATACATATTATTTATCAATTTTTGAACGTTCTAACAATGGTACATGTTATCATCAAAGACCATTTGTTAAAGTTGGAGATAAAGTTAAACGTGGAGAAACTATTGCTGATGGACCAAGTACAGAATATGGTGAACTTGCTTTAGGTAAAAACGTAGTAGTTGCCTTCATGACATTCAACGGATACAACTACGAAGATGCTGTTATAATGAATGAAAGACTAGTTAGAGATGATGTTTATACATCAATTCATATAGAAGATTATGAAATTCAATGTAGAGAAACTAAACTAGGACCTGAGGAAATAACAAGAGATATTCCTAATGTTGGAGAAGATGCAAGAAAAAATCTTGATTCTGATGGTATAGTAAGAATTGGTACTGAAGTTAAAGAAGGCGATATCTTAGTTGGTAAAGTTACTCCTAAAGGTATGGCAGAATTAACTTCCGAAGAAAAATTATTACATGCAATTTTCGGAGAAAAAACAAGAGAAGTTAGAGATACATCACTTAGAGTTCCACATGGAGCTGATGGTATTGTTCACGATGTTAAAGTTTACACTAGAAAAGATAACGATGAACTTCCAGCTGGTGTAAGTAAAGTTGTAAGAGTTTACATAGTTCAAAAAAGAAAAATTCAAGTTGGAGACAAAATGGCTGGTCGTCATGGTAATAAGGGGGTTATCTCACTTATTCTTCCGTCAGAAGATATGCCTTACTTACCAGATGGTACACCAGTAGATATAATGCTTAACCCACAAGGGGTTCCATCACGTATGAATATAGGACAAATCCTAGAACTTCATTTAGGTATGGCAGCTAAGAATTTACATGTTCATGTAGCTACTCCAGTATTTGATGGTGCGAAAACAAAAGATATTGAAGAAATGGCTAAAGAAGCTGGAATGGATGAAGATTACAAAACTATATTATACGATGGTAGAACAGGTGAACCATTTGATAATAGAATTAGTGTCGGTGTAATGTATATGATTAAACTTCATCACATGGTTGATGATAAATTACATGCACGTTCAACAGGGCCATACTCATTAGTTACTCAACAACCACTTGGTGGTAAAGCACAATTTGGTGGTCAAAGATTTGGAGAAATGGAAGTTTGGGCACTATATGCATATGGTGCAGCACATACATTACAAGAAATCTTAACCGTAAAATCTGATGATGTAGTAGGTCGTGTAAAAGTATACGAATCAATTGTCAAAGGTAATCCTATAAATCAAGCTGGAATTCCAGAATCATTTAGAGTTATAATTAAAGAATTCCAAGCACTAGGACTTGATATGTCTATTATTAATAGTGATAATGAAGAACTAGAAATTAGAGAATTAGAAGAACGCGAAGAAAAAGAAGAAAATACTTTATCAATAGATGAAGTTGAAGATGGAGAACTAAGAGAGAAACTAGCGTTAATTGACAAGTTAGCAATCGAAAACAAAAAAGACAAAGATGAAAATTCATATGAAGAAGTAGAAGACGAAAATGAAGATGAAGAAGATTTACTTGAGGATGAGGAAGAAGAATTAGAAGGGAGTGATTTCTAATGATGGAAGTTAATAATTTTGAAGCATTAAAAATCTCCCTTGCTTCTCCTGAAAAAATAAGATCATGGTCTTATGGAGAAGTTAAAAAACCTGAAACAATAAATTATAGAACTTTAAAACCTGAAAGAGATGGACTATTCTGTGAAAAAATCTTTGGTCCAACTAAAGACTTTGAATGTTCTTGCGGAAAATATAAAAGATTAAGATATAAAGGAATAGTTTGTGATAGATGTGGTGTTGAAGTAACTCGTTCAAAAGTAAGAAGAGAAAGAATGGGACACATCGAACTTGCAACTCCTGTTTCACACATTTGGTATTTCAAAGGTGTACCTTCTCGTATGGGACTAGTATTAGATATGTCTCCTAGAGATTTGGAAGAAGTTTTATACTTTGTGTCATACGTAGTAATCAATCCAGGTATCGCACCTCTTGAAAAGAAACAAACATTATCTGACAAAGAATACAGAGCATATTATGAAAAATATGGCGATGGATTCGAAGTTGGGATGGGTGCAGAAGCAATTCAAAAATTATTAAAAGAAGTAGATGTAGAAAAAGAACTTGAAGAAGTTAGAGAAGAACTTAAAAATTCTCAAGGGCAAAAAAGAATACGTTTAACTAAACGTTTAGATATCTTAGATGCCTTCCATCAATCTGGTAATAGACCTGAATGGATGATACTAGAAGCAATTCCAGTATTACCTCCTGATCTTAGACCAATGATTCAACTTGATGGTGGTAGATTTGCTACTTCTGACCTAAACGATTTATATAGACGTATAATAAATAGAAATAACCGTCTAAAAAAACTTATCGACTTAGGAGCACCATCTATCATTATTCAAAACGAAAAACGTATGCTTCAAGAAGCAGTAGATGCATTGTTCGATAATGGTAGACGTGGTAGAAATGTTACAGGTGCAGGTAATAGACCTTTAAAAGCTTTAAGTAGCATGCTTAAAGGTAAACAAGGTAGATTTAGACAAAACCTACTTGGTAAACGTGTCGATTATTCAGGACGTAGTGTTATCGTAGTAGGACCTAGCCTAAAAATGTATCAATGTGGTATTCCAAAAGAAATGGCACTTGAATTATTTAAACCACATGTTATAAAAGGTTTAGTAGATAAAGAAATAGCTAATAATATTAAAGCAGCTAAAAAACTTATCGATAATAGAGATGAAAGAGTATGGGATGTAGTTGAAGAAGTAATAAAAGAACATCCAGTATTATTAAACCGTGCTCCTACATTACATAGATTAGGTATTCAAGCGTTTGAACCAAAACTAATTGGTGGTAAAGCTATAAGACTTCATCCACTTGTTACCCCAGCATTTAATGCCGATTTCGATGGAGACCAAATGGCTGTTCACGTTCCACTATCTGAAGAAGCTCAAGCTGAAGCAAGAATCCTTATGCTAGGTTCAAATAATATCCTTAAACCTACAGATGGTAAACCAATCGTTACGCCATCACAAGATATGATTTTAGGTAACTATTACTTAAGTATTGAAAAAGCTGGTGAAGAAGGAGAAGGTAGAGTATTTAAAAACGGAAACGAAGCACTTATGGCTTATGAAAGACGTGAAATAACTTTACATACTCGTATCGCACTTCCTGTTAATTCATTTAAATATAAAGTATTTACAGACTCTCAAAAAGATAAATATTTAGTAACAACAGTGGGTAAATTAATTTTCAATGAAATCATGCCAGATTCATTTGCATATATTAATGAACCAACAGATACTAATATTGAAAAATTTACTCCAAATAAATACTTTATTGAACGTGGTAAAAATATTAAAGAAGAAATAGCTAATATGCCTTTAGTAAAGCCATTTGTAAAAGGTACATTAGAAAATATAATCGCACAAGTATATAAAAGATATAAAACAACTGAAACATCTGTTATGCTAGATAAACTAAAAGATTTAGGATTCAAATATTCTACTGTAGCAGGAATTTCAATTGCTGTATCTGATATAGTTACTAGTACTGTTAAAGATCAAGCTATCAAAGATGGTAATGAAATGGTAGCAAAAATCAATAAACAATTCCAAAGAGGTTTAATAACTGAAAAAGAAAGATTTAGCAAAGTTATTGCTGTATGGGATGAAACTAAGAAAAAAGTTCAAAATGAACTTGAAGAAATAGCTAAAAATGATGTTGACAATCCAATATTTGTCATGATGAATTCTAAAGCACGTGGTAACATTTCAAACTTTACACAACTTGCTGGTATGCGTGGACTTATGCAAAAGCCAAATGGTGAACCTGTTGAAATTCCAGTTACCTCTAACTTTAGAGAAGGATTATCCGTATCCGAATTCTTCCTTTCTACGCATGGTGCTAGAAAAGGTAGTGCAGATACTGCGCTTAAAACTGCTGACTCTGGATATTTAACACGTCGTTTAGTTGATGTTGCACAAGATGTAATTGTTAAAGAAGATGATTGTGGAACAATTCAAGGTCAAGTTGTAAAAGAATTTGTTGATGAATCAGATAATACTGTAATTGAATCATTATATGATAGAATTATTGGAAGATATACAAACAAAAAAGTATTACATCCTGAAACTAAAGAAATGATTATCGATAAAAATGAATATATTACCGAAGCTATTGCTGATAAAATCATTAAAGCTGGTATTACATCTGTTGAAATTAGAACCGTATTAACATGTAAAACTAAAAATGGAGTTTGTAGAAAATGTTATGGTAAAAACTTAGCAACTGGAAACATGGTAGAAACAGGTGAGGCTGTTGGTATTATGGCAGCTCAATCAATTGGTGAACCTGGTACCCAATTAACCATGAGAACTTTCCATACAGGTGGGGTAGCTGGAGACGATATAACTCAAGGTTTACCTCGTGTTCAAGAGTTATTTGAAGCTAGAAATCCAAAAGGTAAAGCAACAATTGCAGAGATCAATGGTAAAGTTTCAAAAGTTGAAGATGCAAATGGAAAATTTAAAATATATGTTAAAAACGATGTTGAAACACGTGAACATGTAACAAATTATGGAGCTAAACCTAAAGTTACAAAAGGTGATGTTGTAAATGCAGGTGATAAATTAACTGAAGGTGCTATTAGCCCTAAAGAATTACTTGCAGTTACTGATCCATTAACTGTACAAGAATATATACTTAAAGAAATTCAAAAAGTATACCGTTCACAAGGTGTTGATATAAGTGATAAACATATTGAAATAATTGCTAAGAGAATGATTTCTAAAATTAGAATTGCTGATGGTGGAGACACTGAAATCTTACCTGGATCATTAATTTCAATAAATGAATTTACTGATGCTAATAAAGAAGTTATCTTACAAGGTAAGAAACCGGCAACAGGTAGACCAATTTTACTTGGTATTACAAAAGCATCTTTGGAAACTGATTCATTCCTATCAGCTGCATCATTCCAAGAAACAACAAGAATTTTAACTGATGCCGCAATTAAAGGAAAAGTAGATAGACTTCAAGGATTAAAAGAAAACGTTATAATTGGTAAATTAATTCCTGCTGGTACAGGTGCTAAACAATATTCAAATGTAGATTTTGATTTAACAACAAATTATAATGATGATGAACCTGTAGAAGCATTAGAAGAACAACTACTTGCAGATAACACTGATGATGAAGTAAAAGCTCCTACTGATTTAGATAACAATGAAAGTGTAGAATAGTCTACACTTTTTAATTTTGATTATCAGGTATAAAAACATAATAAAATATGAAGATTGTAAAAAAAATTCATATATTATATAATATACGTGTTAGCGAGGGGATAAAATGAACAAAAGAGGTTGGGGAATGCCTGAAATGATAATTCTATCTGCAGTAATAATTATAGCTTTAGTTATTGCTGCATTTAACATAAAAAAACTTACAGGTAGAATAGATGTACCCCATATTGGAATTGGTGAAGAAGAAGCAAATAAAGATATCACTGTAGACAATAAAGAAGATAAAGATAAAGATAAAAATGATAATGAAGAAACTAATACAAGTGAAACAAACAATGATGAAAAAAATGAAGAAAATACAAATGAAACAAATAATAATTATGAACAAAAAAATAACGAAGAATATCTAGCTATAGAAGGAAAAATGGTAGAAGCTGCAATAAAATATATTACAAATAACTATACTATAACTAATAAAGCTACAATAATAGTAGATAAATCACATTTAATTGAACAAGACAAAAACTTAGAAAGTGATATGTCAAATTATAATTGCAATGGATATGTAACCGTAACAAGTGATAGTATAAATAATTATTACACTCCATATTTAAAATGTGATTCATATACAACTAGTGGATATAACAGTACATATGATAATTAAAACCATATTTAAAGCTTTTTGTAGTAATTTTTTATTGACATACATATAATAAAATGGTATATTAATTATGCATAATTTTTATAAGTTTTGCTTATTAGCAGAACTTATATTTATACATCAAATGAAACACCAGGATATGTGCAAAGAAAGGAGGAGAAAACACAATGCCTACAATCAATCAATTAGTTAGAAAAAATAGACAAAAAAAGACTAGAAAAAGTAAATCTCCTGTATTAGGAATTAGATTAAATACTTTAAAGAGAAAAACTAATGAAATGAACTCACCGCAAAAACGTGGAGTATGTACTCGTGTAGGAACAATGACACCTAAAAAGCCAAACTCAGCACTTCGTAAATATGCTCGTGTTCGTTTAAGTAATGGTTATGAAGTTACTGCTTATATTCCAGGTGAAGGACATAACTTACAAGAACATAGTGCCGTATTAATTCGTGGAGGACGTGTTAAAGACTTAATCGGGGTTCGTTATCACATTATACGTGGTACAATGGATACTCAAGGAGTTCAAGATCGTAAACAAGCTCGTTCAAAATATGGAGCAAAAAAACCAAAAAGTAAATAATATGTTTAATAAATATTCTAATTCGAAGGGAGGAAAAATACATGCGTAAGAGACGTGCAGTTAAAAGAGATGTATTACCTGATGCAATATACAAATCTAAAATCGTTACTAAATTAATTAATCAAGTAATGAAAGATGGAAAAAAAGGTACAGCTCAAAAAATCGTTTATGGTGCATTTGACATAGTAAAAGAAAAAACAGGTCAAGAACCTATGGATATTTTCGAAAAAGCTATGGAAAATATAAAACCTCAACTAGAAGTTAAATCTAGACGTGTAGGTGGTTCAAACTACCAAGTACCAATTGAAGTTAAAGCTGATAGAAGTCAAGCGCTAGCTTTCAGATGGTTAACACAATATGCTAGATTAAGACATGGTAAAGGTATGGCTGAAAATTTAGCTAATGAAATTATAGATGCTTCAAACGGAGTTGGAGCAGCAGTAAAAAAACGTGAAGATACTCACAAAATGGCTGAAGCTAATAAAGCATTCGCTCATTATCGTTGGTAATAAAGAAAGGAAATTAAATTATGGCTCGTGAAAGTTCATTAGAAAAAACACGTAATATAGGAATCATGGCCCATATTGATGCTGGTAAAACTACATGTACTGAACGTATTTTATATCATACCGGTAAAATCCACAAAATTGGAGAAACACACGATGGTGAATCTCAAATGGACTGGATGGAACAAGAACAAGAACGTGGTATAACAATTACTTCAGCAGCTACTACAGCTTTCTGGAAAGATTATAGATTCAATATAATTGATACTCCAGGTCACGTAGACTTTACAATTGAAGTTTCAAGAAGCTTACGTGTACTAGATGGTGCAGTGGCACTATTAGATGCACAAGCAGGTGTTGAACCTCAAACAGAGACAGTATGGCGTCAAGCTACTGAATTCAAAGTTCCACGTATAGTATTCGTTAATAAAATGGATAAAATGGGTGCAAATTTTGAATACAGTTTAGGAACTATCGTAAACCGTTTAGGTGTTAACGCTAAAGCTATAGAATGGCCTATCGGTGCAGAACATGAGTTTAGAGGAGTTATCGATTTAGTAACTATGAAAGCTTATGAATACGATGGTAAAGAAGAAGAAAATGCAAAAGAAATTGAAATACCTGAAGAATTAAAAGCAACTGCAGAAGATAAAAGAAATGAATTACTTGAAGCAATTGCAGAATTTGATGATGAATTAATGGAAAAATATTTAGAGGGAGAAGAAATCCCTGTAG
Organism: uncultured Bacilli bacterium; assembly: GCA_944372025.1. GTDB lineage: Bacteria > Bacillota_I > Bacilli_A > RF39 > UBA660 > JAFSEX01. The sequence continues at coordinate 25,225 of CALVYE010000006.1, forward strand.
ATATGATAAAAAGAGCAATAAGAAAAGGAGTTCTATCTGTAGAATTCTTCCCAGTAATGTGTGGTACTGCATTAGGAAATAAAGGCATCAAACTAATGTTAGATGCAGTTATTGACTATATGCCTTCACCATTAGATATTGAAGCAATTAAATGTACAGATATGAACGGAAACGAAACTGAAAGACATCCATCTGATTCAGAACCATTTAGTGCTCTTGCATTTAAAGTTATGACAGACCCATATGTTGGTAGATTAACATTCTTTAGAGTTTATTCAGGACATATGTCAAGTGGTTCTTACATTCTAAATTCTACTAAAGGAACTAAAGAAAGAATTGGACGTATTTTAAGAATGCATGCTAATAACAGAACTGAAATATCTGATGTTTATACAGGAGATATCGCAGCAGCTGTTGGTCTTAAAAATACTACTACTGGGGACACATTATGTGATGAAAAGAAACCAGTTATTCTAGAATCAATGGAATTCCCTGAACCAGTTATCGAATTAGCAATTGAACCAAAATCAAAAGCTGATCAAGATAAAATGGGAATCGCACTTCAAAAATTAGCTGAAGAAGATCCTACATTTAAAGTTCATACTGATCATGAAACAGGTCAAACTGTTATTGCAGGTATGGGAGAATTACACTTAGATGTATTAGTAGATAGAATGAAAAGAGAATTTGGGGTAGAAGCAAATATTGGTCAACCACAAGTTGCTTACCGTGAAACATTAACTCAAGCTGGTGAATGTGAAGGTAAATATATTAAACAATCTGGTGGTAGAGGTCAATATGGACACGTATGGATTAAATTCGAACCAAATCCAGATAAAGGATATGAATTTGTTGATCAAATCGTTGGTGGGGTTGTTCCACGTGAATACATTCCAGTAACTGATAAGGGATTACAAGAAGCAATGGAAACTGGTGTACTTGCTGGTTATCCAATGATAGATGTTAAAGCAACACTATATGATGGTTCATACCATGATGTCGATTCATCAGAAATGGCATTTAAAATTGCTGCATCTATGGCTTTAAAAGAAGCTAAAAATAAATGTAAACCTGTATTATTAGAACCAATTATGAAAGTTGAAGTTACAACTCCAGATGAATATTTTGGTAATGTAATGGGAGATATTACTGCAAGACGTGGTAAACCATTAGGACAAGAAAATAGAGGAAATGCTGTATTACTAAATGCAATGGTTCCATTATCAGAAATGTTTGGATATGCAACTAGCTTACGTTCTAATACACAAGGTAGAGCAAACTTTACTATGGTATTTGATCATTATGAACAAGTACCTAAAAACATAGCCGATGATATCATTAAGAAAAACGGCGGAAACTAATGAAAAACTCTTGAATTATTTTCAAGGTTTGATAAAATAATATATGTAATATGAAAAAGGAGGAAAATAAAAATGGCAAAAGCAAAATTCGATCGTTCAAAACCACATGTTAACATTGGTACAATTGGACACGTAGACCATGGTAAAACTACTTTAACTGCTGCAATTTCTAAATGTTTAGCAGGTAAAAATGGTAATGAAAAAGTAGACTTCGATAATATCGATAAAGCACCAGAAGAAAGGGAACGTGGTATAACAATCAATACTGCTCATATCGAATACAGTACTGAAAAAAGACATTATGCTCACGTAGACTGCCCAGGGCATGCCGATTATGTTAAAAACATGATTACAGGTGCTGCTCAAATGGATGGAGCAATCTTAGTTATTGCTGCAACAGATGGACCTATGGCACAAACTCGTGAACACATCTTACTTGCTCGTCAAGTTGGTGTTCCAAAAATGGTTGTATTCATGAACAAATGTGATATGGTTGACGATGAAGAACTATTAGATTTAGTTGAAATGGAAATTCGTGAACTATTAAGTGAATATGGATATGATGGAGATAATACTCCAATCATTAGAGGTTCAGCTCTTAAGGCTCTTGAAGGAGATCCAAAATGGGTTGAAAAAATTGACGAACTTATGGATGCAGTTGACACATGGATTCCAACACCAGAAAGAGATACTGAAAAACCATTCTTAATGTCAATTGAAGACGTATTTACTATCACAGGACGTGGTACAGTTGTTACTGGTCGTGTTGAAAGAGGACAATTAAAATTAAATGACGAAGTTGAAATCGTTGGTTTAAAAGATACTAAGAAAACAGTTGTTACTGGTATCGAAATGTTTAGAAAACAATTAGACTATGCTGAAGCAGGAGATAATGCTGGTGTATTATTACGTGGTATTTCTCGTGAAGAAGTTGAACGTGGTCAAGTACTAGCTAAACCAGGTAGTGTTCATCCACATAAAAAATTCAAAGCAGAAGTTTATGTTCTTTCTAAAGAAGAAGGTGGAAGACATACTCCATTCTTCTCAAACTACAGACCACAATTCTATTTCAGAACTACAGATGTTACTGGTGTAATTACTTTACCAGAAGGTACAGAAATGGTTATGCCTGGCGACAATGTTGCTATGACTGTAGAATTAATCGCTCCAATTGCTGTTGAACAAGGTACCCAATTCTCTATCCGTGAAGGTGGTAGAACAGTTGGTGCTGGTGTAGTTTCAGAAATTATAGAATAATAAAAGCAAGAAAAATCCGAAAATCGGATTTTTTTCTTTTTGGCTTGAAAACAATAATCATTCATGGTATTATTAGAATGATATAAGGAGGATAAGCCTTATGAATAAAGAAAAAAATAAAAAATATTTAATAACTGCTATAGGAGTAATTACCCTTATAATAGCAACAATAGGTGCAACGTTTGCATATTTTTCATCAACTTCAAGCACAAAAGAAGAAAGTATTAAAACAGGCTCTTTAAAATTAGATGCAACATCTAGTGAACTAACTTCAGCAAACATTAAACCAACTACATGGAACGATGTTATGGCTAGTAACGTTGCAAATGAAGATATCGCCCAACTAAAACTTTCAGTAGATACATACGGTACTACTATTGAAGATGCAAAATATAATATATATCTAACTACTACAGGTATCGCACATAATAGTAACAACAGATTAGAGGGCGGAATATTAAAGGATATCAAATGGAAATTAGTAAATTCTAATAATGAAGTTATTAATACAGGAGACTTTTCTAAAGTAGATTATTCAAAGCCTATAAAATTGACGAAAAGTCCTATAACAATTGAAAAAAAAGATACAAAAGAAGAAGCTACACAAACATTTTTATTATTTATATATATAGATAATAAAGGACAAGAAAATCAATTACAAGATTTAATTATAAATGGAACTTTAAGTGCAAAAGCAGTTCAATAAAAAAATAAAAAACTTGCATTGAATAATGTAAGTTTTTATTATATAATATATATATCATAGGTAGGTGCTTATTATGAATAATGAAGATATCATTAAAAACGAAGAAGAAGAGCAAGAAAATAAAAAAAGACCAATACTACTTTTATTGTTATATATTTTTAGCTTGATAATGTTTATTTTATCAGGTACTTTTACCTTGTCCACAATATTAAAAACGAGAGATATAAATATTAGAAACGTAAAAATGGGACAAGTTAAAATGGAATTAATAAACAATAAAGAAACAAATATTAAACTTATCGATACTTATCCGATGAACGAAAGTGAAGCTGCAACATTAAAACCTTTTGAATTTAAAGTAACTAACGAAGGCACATTACCTGTTATTTATCGTCTTGTATTACAAGATGTAAAAGATAAAGAAGTTTTAGATGAATTAGGAGGTACCAAACTAGATAAGTCTAAAGTAAATTATTCTTTAATTGATAGTGAAACTGAAAAAGTTGTATCAACAGGACTAATAAGTAACTTAAAAAATGGTATACTATTAACAGAAAAAATATTACCTAGATATTCGAAATCTTTTGAATTTAGATTATGGATAAATGAAAATGCTGGAGATGAATCTCAAAATAAATATTATGTAGGGGAAATAGTTTTGGAAATTGATGAAATACTAGAATAAGGAAGGTACCAAAATGGATACATTAAAGAAAATATGGAAATATATTTCAACAATTTTATCATATTCTGCATTAGTTATATTGATAATAATTGGTATTATATTCACCTTATATGTTGTAGATGTTAAAGTTCAAGAATCAAAAGGCGGAACTGCTAAACCACTATTTGGAGCTTATGTAATTATTAGTGGTAGTATGGAGCCAAACATTCATGTATATGATGTTATAATATCTAAAAGAGTGGATCCTTCAACTTTAGAAGTAGGAGATGTTATAACTTTCCATTCAAATGACACAAGATTTTATGGTGAAACTGTAACCCATAGAATTGTAGAAGTAATTGATTCAAAAAAAGGTATATATAGAACAAAAGGTGATGCTAACAATGTTGAAGATGAAGCTTTAACCGTTGGAGAGAATATAATGGGAAAAGTTGTAATGAGAATTCCTCAATTAGGTAGAGTACAAAGTTTTATCGCAACAAAAGGTGGTTGGTTCATAGTTATCCTTATTCCATGTTTATGTGTTATTTCTTACGATATTGTAAAAATTATGAAATTAGTTGGTAAAAAGGGGAAACAAAAATTAGAAAATAAAAAAGAATAATTTAAAATTTAATAGTAAATATTAAAAGTGGTTCATATTTTATGAGCCACTTTTAAAAATTATTTTTTATTAGTACCAATATTTTTAGTTAACCCTAAAGCGCTTGATTTTTGAATGATATGATATAATGTTGGATTAATTGGCAAATTAAATTCTCCAATATATTCAATTACATCACTATTAAACCCTAATTTAAATTTGTTAAGTCCATAATAAGGATTATTTTCTTTTTTAAAATCGCCAACAATTCCATTTAAATCTATATAATAATAATTTGAATTTAAATATTCTCTAATAACTGTCCATTTTAATAAATGATTAGGGTTAAATGATTTATAATTTTCATCTATACCATCAATCAAAAATTGAAGTTGTTTGTTATACTTTATAACCATTGAACCACCAATTATTAGTCCATTAGGATATTCTCTAGATAATGACGTTGCTAGAGCAATATCTTTTTTATATACATTTAATAACTTATCTGATTCAATTTTCTTATTAACTAAAGATTTATTACTATAATTAAATCTCATTTGCTCCACAATTTCAGAATTTTTATATAATTCACTTTCGTATAAATATTTAGAGTTTTCAAGAAAATTAATAGGATCTAATTTTACTAAATATAAGTCTATCATATTTCTTCTTTTAAAAATATTATAATAATCATAATAATAACTTATAGGTCTATCATAATTTTTCTTAATAAACTCATAAAAAATCGGTATATCCTCTTCTGTACCTTTATAAACTTTTAATCCTTTTCTTTTAGAATTACTTATTTTATTTCTTATATCCTTAGCAAAAGACTTAAACATTTGATTCTCTTTTTTATCAAGCTTTATTACTGCATTCCATCTTGGCTTCAAAGCTTCAAAATAATTATTAAAATCTAAATGAATATAACCTAAATCTTTCATTCTCATAAGTAAAGGCGTATTGTTCTTTCCTCCTGGTATTGCTTCACCCTTCTTATTTCTAGATTTATATATAATTGGTGGATCAATTTTTAAATAAGCGAAATTTTTTGCTTTTAAATACATTTTAATATGCTTTGTAAATTCTTCAAATAAAGATTGATTCATATAATCAATTAAAAATCCTCTTGGGGCATAACCATATTTATAATTTGCGAACACATTTTTATATATAATCAAAGTAGCTGCATGTATTACCCTTTGTTCATCCATAAAGGCAAGATACATACATTCATAACCTCTTTTTTCCATCCAATCGCCATATTCGCTTGTCTGATAAAAATTTCTAATTTTATTTCGAGAAGAAAAATCATCAAATTCTGATTTTTCTATTTCAAATAATTTCATACTACACCCCCTTTAAAGAAGTTAAATAATTATACCACTAAATAGTTAACAAATCAAATGTTTAGTAGTATAATTATTATGGTTGAAAGGAATGATAAAACATAATGTTTGAAAATAAAAAAATATTTATTTTAGGTATGGCAAGAAGTGGTTATGAAGCCGCAAAACTACTTTCTAAATATAATAATAAAATAGTACTAAATGATATGAGTGAAAAACAAGATGAAGCTCACTTAGAAGAATTAAAAAAACTAGGTATAAGTGTAATCTTAGGAGGACATCCTGATGAAATTTTAGATAGTTCCTTTGATTACTTAATTAAAAATCCGGGTATAAAAGATACACATAAATATATTGAATATGCAAAAAAACATAATATAAAAGTTATTAATGAAGTTGAAATGGCATATCATTTTTTACCTCGTGATGTAAAAATAATTGGAATTACAGGAACAAATGGTAAAACTACAACTACAACGCTTATTTATGAAATATTAAAAAAAGCAGGATTACCTGTACACTTAGCTGGAAATATGGGATATCCCCTTTCTTCATTTATAGGTAAAATAAAACAAGGGGATTATTTAGTGACCGAAATATCTATTCAACAACTAACTAATTTTATTGATTTTAAAACTAATATAAGTGTACTTACAAATCTTTCAGAAGCTCATATTGATCATGTTGGCTCATATAGTAATTATAAATTAATTAAGAAAAGAATCTTTAATCATCATGATAAAAAAGATCTTGCAATTATAAATCATGAAGATAAAGATAGTATGGAAATTACTAAAGATATTAAATCTACAAAGATTTATTTTTCATCAAAAAATTGTGATACAGATATTTGTTTGAAAAATAATTCAATATATTATAAAGACGAAAAAATCATCGATACTAAAGATATAAAGTTAGTAGGAATGCATAATTATGAAAATATAATGTGTGCGATTGGTGTATGTAAAGAACTTAAAGTAGATAATCAATACATAAATGAAGTATTAGAAACTTTCACAGGGGTAGAACATAGATTAGAATTTGTAAGACGTCTAAAAGAAAGAAGTTTTTATAATGATTCTAAAGCTACAAATAATAAATCTACTATGATTGCTCTATCAGCATTTAATAATCCAATAATTATTTTAATGGGTGGTTTAGATAGAGGTCAAAGTTTTGATGAGTTATATCCTTATATGAAAAATGTAAGAAATGTAATTGCTTTTGGAGAAACAAAAAATAAGATAAAAGAATTTTGTGATAAAAACAATATTAATTGTACCATAGTAGAAAATCTAGAAGAAGCTACAAACCTTGCATATGCTTTAAGCGAAGAAGAAGATATTATTCTTTTAAGCCCTGCTTGTGCTTCTTGGGATCAATATAAAAAGTTTGAAGATCGTGGAGATGAATTCAAAAAATTTGTAAACGAATTAAAATAAAAAAGTAAAAATTAATTTAAAATTTTTGCTTTTTTTTCACTTTTTCATTATCAACAATATCATCATTTAAAACTAAGAAATTTTCCATATTTTCTTTATTTATAGTATATTTTAGTAATTCATAATCCTTTAATTGTAAACAGAAATTTTCTAAAGTCTCTTTTTGATTATCTGTAATATTTAAGGGTAAATACAAACATCCAATTTTTCTAGAATCACAACTTATATTAAGAAAGACAATGTGACCATTAAAAATTAACTCATATATTATATCGTTTAAATCAGTTTTACCCATATAATCTAAATCATAACCTATACATGCTAAAATATCCTGCATTTTATTTAAAGTAATTGTATGAC
>CALVYE010000007.1 GCA_944372025.1 uncultured Bacilli bacterium
TATGATTATCTAAGTTTTGTCAAATTTTAAATTTTGTGATATTATAATCACAACAAAAAGAACTGAGTTTCCTCAATTTTTAAAAAATTGTGTAAATTAGTCTATTTGTTTTCGTATAAACAATTCGAAGAACATAACTTGTATATAATTTTGCATAATTTTGTGCAGCATGCGATTATACACTTGTAATAATGTTTACCTTCGGATTGTTTTTTTCTGAAAAACAAATAAATCGGATTAGTTTTATCTGTATGAGCAGATATTTGAATAATAGTGGTAACAACATTAAATAAAATAGTTCTACCAAATTTACAACCTGTTTTAGAAATGGGACCGCGATAAGCAGAAACTCCAGATTGTGACGTTACTGAATCAATTCCAATAAAAGATATAAATTGATATTTATCATCAAATCTAGTTATATCTCCAACTTCAGCTAAAAATAAAGCAGTTGAAAATTCACCAAATCCTGGAATAGAATTTATTATCTTAAATAGTTTTTTGTCTTTCATTTCGTTGATTAACTGACTTTTAATTTTATTTATCTCGGACTTATGATATTGAATCATTTCAATTGTTTGAACTAAATTTTGAACTTGAAAAGAATCAAAAGATACAAAGCATAATGAATTAGAGGCAAGTTCTTTCATTCTTAAAACTTTATTTTTAAATCTATATGCTTTAGTAGTACCATTTTTTTCTTTTAAATAATTCATTAAATAGTCAATTCTTCTATTAACAAATAAAACAGGATGAGGAAAATCGTGTATAAAATTCAAAGTTAAGTCGGCATATAAATCATTAAAAATAAGGTTAAATTCAGGAAAAACAATTTCAATTAATTGTTTATATCTATTCTTTAATCTAGTTTGTCCTTCAACTAATGACCAATATTGACGAGCAAGTGGATTATAAATAAAATATTCATCATTCTTATAATAAAAATTATCAATAGTTCCTAAATAACATCTAGCAATTTTAAAACAGTCTAATTTATCAGTTTTAGATTTATTTAGAGTATCTTTAAATTGTTTAACAAGTTTAGGATTAATAACAATACTATCTATGCCTTTAGATCTAAAATAATTTTCAACAGGTAAATGATAAATAGAAGTAGATTCCATAATTACAATTAAGTTAGGATAGTCTTTAACCAATTTAAATAAATTATCAAATTCACTTTTGTTATGTTCAATTAAAGTAGCATCAATAATTGTATTTTTTAACTCATCAATAAAACAATAAACACTTTTACCTTTAGCAACATCAAAACTTAAAATATGTTTCATAAAAACTCCTTTCATAAATATTTCGGTTAATACCATATTAAATTACCTATATTCCTACACGCTTAATCATCCGAACTCTAATATTAAAATTAGTTTCCATTATCTACAACCGAATTAATAAATAATTATATGGCAGACATTCATAAATACGTACTCGAAGTACCTGATATAATCCGTCTTTACCGATGTTTGTTATAATAACAAAAAACATAAAGAAATCAAAGTTTTGAACTTGAATTCTTTATGTTTAACATTATACGTGATATAATGAATTTATAAGAAGGTGAGAATGATGTTAAAAGTAGAAAATGTGACAAAATATTATGGCAATTTTAAAGCTGTAGACAATTTATCCTTTGAAGTTAAAGATGGGGAAATTTTTGGATTACTAGGAGTCAATGGTGCAGGTAAAACGACAACATTTAGAATGATCATGAGACTTATCGATGATTATGAAGGTACTATTACTCTTGATAATAAGCCTATAGATTATACAGTAACTAATAAAATAGGATTTTTAACAGAAGAAAGAAGCCTACTAACTAAGCTTACTGTAAAAGAACAAATCTTATTTTATGGTCATTTAAAAGACATGAAAGAAGAAGAAATTTTAAAAAAATTGGATTATTGGTTAGATAGATTTGAAGTAAAAGAATATAAAGATAAAAAAATAAAAGAATTATCAAAAGGAAACCAACAAAAAATACAATTCATATCGGCAATAATAAATGATCCTAAATTATTAATATTAGATGAACCATTTAGTGGATTAGATCCAATAAATATAGAAGAATTTAAAGAAGTAATACTAGAATTTAAAAAGAAAGGCTCTACAATAATCTTTTCATCTCACAGAATGGATCATGTAGAAATGTTCTGTGAAAAACTAGTAATACTATTAAGAGGGAAGCCTGTTATAGAAGGATATATAAGTGATATTAAAAAACAATATAGAAAGAAAAATATAATTGTCATTGGTGATATTGATATCAAAGATGCTAAAAAAATAGATGGTGTAGTAAATATAGAAAAAAATGCAAATGAATATATAATAAAAATTGAAGATGAAAGTAAAATACAAAACGTATTTAAATATATTTCAAAATGCAAAAATGTTACCAAGTTTGTAGTTGAAGAACCATCATTAAATGAAATATTTATTGCTAAAGTAGGTGAAGCATATGAAAAATAGAAAACTTTGGTATTTAACGAAAGAAAGTTTAAAAAGAAAAACTAAAAGCAAATGGTTTGTAGTAGTTAATGTTTTATTAGTAATATTAATAGTAGGACTTATAAACTTAGATTCAATTATTAATTTATTTGGAGGAAAATTTAATGAAGAAACCGAAATTTTAGTTATTGATAAAACTGAGAAAAGTTATGACATATTAGATCAAACCTTAGACAACACTAAAGACATGTTTGGTGATACCTCAAAATTTAAATTAATAAAATATGATAAAACTGAAGAAGAAGCACGCAAAGAAGTAAAAGAAGATGATAAAATATTAATAATCTTAAATAACAATGCTGAAAATTACATGGATGCTACTGTTGTGTCTAATTCCTACATAGATACCATTCTTTATCAGACATTAGCATCTTCGATAAATTCTACTAAAGAAGTAGTAGCACTATCTATGTCTAACATTGATGAAAACGAACTTGCAAAAGTAAATACTCCTATAAAAATAGAACGCGAATTTTTAGATGAAAATAAAAATGATGCAGAAGAAAATATGAATATGATTATGAGCTCAGTATTTCCTGTACTAATATTGCCATTTTTCATGCTAAGTCTATTCCTAGTACAAATGATAGGTGCAGAAGTAAACGATGAAAAGACAACTAGAGGTATGGAAATAATTATCTCAAATGTAAGTCCTAAAACTCACTTTTTCTCTAAAATAATAGCAGGAAATCTATTTGTATTTATTCAAGCAGGAATAATATTTCTAGCCGGTGTATTAGGGTTGGTTGTAAGAACAATGATTACACCTAAATCTGCAAATTTAAGTGGTTTTATAGATTTTCAAGGAATAATAAGTGCACTTACCACAAGTGGAATAATGGATAAACTTTGGATTGTTATCCCACTTACACTAATACTTTTAGTTTTAAGTTTTCTAGCATATTCATTAGTAGCTGGAATTCTTGCATCAATGACAACCAATATAGAAGATTATCAACAAATTCAAACACCTATAATAATAATTTCTTTAGTAGGATACTATCTAGCTATTATGGCAGCTATGTTTAATGGTTCAATCTTTATAAGAATTATGAGTTATATTCCCTTTATTTCATCACTTCTTTCGCCCGCACTCTTAATAATGGGGCAAATAACTATAGTAGATGTTCTAATATCTATAGGAATAATGGGACTTACAATTTTCCTATTAATAAAATATGGATTAAAAATTTATAAAGTTGGAATTTTGAATTACTCATCAAGTAAACTTTGGTCTAAAATGTTTAAAGCTGTTAAAGAAAAGTAAAAAGTTACACTTAATAAAAAGTGTAGCTTTTTTGACATAAAAACATTTTTTTGATAAAATAACCCATAAAAAAGGGGGGAATAAATTTATGGAACAAGTTTATAATGATTTGTTAATGTCCAAAGTACTTCAAGGCAATGAATATACAAAACATGTAGAAGAATATCTTTGGGGAGATTTTAAAGGTAAAGATTACAGTAATGAAAATCTTTTATTTGACGTCATAACTACAATTTTTAGTCCATATATGAAAGAAAAAGGAATAAAATTTCAATTAAAAAAACTTGATTACATAGATAACTTAAATTATTTTTATATAAAAAATAATATCATTCGTTCCTCAATAAATAATATAGATATTATCGCAATTAAACTAAATGAATATGAAAACTCCGAAAATCAAAAAGTTAGACCCATGAGAGGAAAAAACAAATTCGAAAATATCTTAAAATTATCCTCTAAAATTAAAAAAGAACATAAAGTTTTGATTGGATATGTTCATGATTTCGATGATGAAGTTGCTAGCCTTCATACATGGATAGAAGTTAATTTTAATGATAAAGATTATGTAGTAGATGTATATAATAATACAATTATAAATAAAGATGGTTTCTATTATATGAAACATCCTAAAATAATAAATTGTATTAATAATAAAGACTTAAAAAATGATAAAACTTTTATAAAAGAACTTAAAAATTTAAAACACTTTTTAGAAATATATTTATCATCTAGAAATGAAATTACAAAAGACTTACAAAAGAATCTCTTCTTATTCAAAAATTGACAAATATAAATAAAAATGATAGAATAATATCCTCGAAAAGAAGGGAATATATTTAATGAATAAAGATGACAATATAAAAAGTATTACTATGCCTTTAGATTTACCATATACAAATTCAGATATTGAAAATCAAATTTCAAAAAAAGAGCAGACAAAAGATGAACTAGTTGAAAAATTTTTAAATGAATATGGTTCTCCTGCAATTTTATATAGAATTTTAAATATATTATATGGAATTAAAGACATGAATAAGCGTAATGATTTTATTGAAGAACTTAATATTTTTGAAAAAGATGAATTAAAAATTTTAAGAAACATATTAGATTCAGATGGAAAAATTTTAAACAAAATAGAACACAAACAAAAAGAAGCATCTAAACAAAATATATTAACTATTCAAAAAATTATGAATGGCTAAAAAAATAATATAATTAAACAAAAAACATTCTTAACGAATGTTTTTTTTGATATAATAGTACATATGTATGAAGGTAGTGATTTTATGGATTTAGAAAACTTAAATAAAGAACAAAAAGAAGCAGTATTACATAAAGATGGTCCTCTTCTAATTTTAGCAGGTGCGGGAAGTGGGAAAACTAGAGTACTAACAATGAAAGTAGCTTATTTAATTGAAAATGGAGTAGAACCTAGTAGTATACTTGCGATTACTTTTACTAATAAAGCAGCAAAAGAAATGAAAGAAAGAATATATAAACTAGTAGGAAGAATGGCATATGAATCTCAAATTTCTACCTTTCATTCATTTGGACTTAAAATTATAAAAGAAAATTATAACTTATTAGGATATGAAAAAAATTTTACAATTTTAGATAGTGATGATACCTTATCACTTATTAAAAAAATAATGAAAGACATGAACATAGATCCTAAACAATTGAATCCTAAATATGTTAAAAATGTAATTAGTGGTGCGAAAAATGAACTTATTAATGCTATACAATACGAAAACTATATAAGTATTGAAAGTGAAAAAATAATAGGAAAAATTTATAGAAAATATGAGAGCGATTTAATAAAAAATAATTCAGTAGACTTTGATGATTTACTTACATTACCTATAAAATTATTTAATGAATATCCTCAAGTTTTAAAAGTTTATCAAGAAAAATATAAATATATTTTAATAGATGAATACCAAGATACTAATGAAGCTCAATATACCTTAACTAAAATGATCAGTGCGAAATATAAAAATATATGTGTAGTAGGGGATAATGATCAAAGTGTATACTCATTTAGAGGAGCAAACTATAAAAATATTTTAAATTTTGAAAATGATTACAAAAATGCTAAAGTAATTATGTTAGAACAAAACTATAGATCAACTAAAACAATTCTTAAAGCTGCAAATAGTGTTATAAAACATAATGAACTTAGAAAAGACAAAAATCTATGGTGTGAAAATGAAGATGGGAAAAAAATAATATATTATAGAGCTTATGATGAAAGACATGAAGCGAGTTATGTAATTAGTGAAATTAAAAAACTTTTGAATGAAGGCGAACTAGAAAAAGATATTGTTATTATTTATCGTACTAATGCTCAATCTAGAGTTTTAGAAGAAGAATTTTTAAAAAGTGGAATACCATATAGAATTGTAGGTAGCTTCTTCTTTTATAATCGTAAAGAAATTAAAGATTTAATTGCGTATTTAAAAATTATTTACAATGAAAAAGATGATGTAAATTTAATGCGTGTTATAAATGTTCCTAAAAGAGGTATAGGACCTAAGTCTATAAATAATCTTTCAAATAAGGCTAGTATCGAAGGTATCAGTATCTTTGAAACCATTGAGTCTGGTAAAGAATTAGAATTTAAAAAAATAATTGAAGAATTAAAAAATGATAGTGAAAACTCTACACTTACAGAATTAATCGATAAAATTTTAGAAAAAACAGGAATGAAAAAAGAACTTGAAAGTGAAAAAAGTATTGAAGCAGATATAAGACTTGAAAACTTAGAAGAGTTTAAATCTATAACTAAAAATTTTGAAGAACAAGAAGGGTTAGTTTCTTTAGAAGATTTTCTAAATGAAATCTCTTTAGTAAGTGATATCGAAGAACATAAAGATAATCCTAATAGAATTACCTTAATGACTATTCATTCTGCAAAAGGATTAGAGTTCAATAATGTATTTATTGTAGGTATGGAAGAAAGTATTTTTCCTCATATAAATTCAAGCTTTGATAAACAAGATTTAGAAGAAGAAAGAAGACTTTGTTATGTAGCAATTACACGTGCTAAAAAACGCTTATACTTAGTAAATGCTAAAAGAAGAAGATTATTTGGTAGAGATAGTATGAACCCACCAAGCAGATTTATAAATGAAATAAATACAGATTGTATAGAAATAACCGATAATAATAAAATAGAGAAAAAATTCGAAAAAGAAAGTAAACTCTATAATGAAGATGTTACATATAATATTGGTGAAGTGGTATATCAAGATAGTTATGGAGAAGGTATCGTAGTTGGAATAGATGATGAATTTTTAACTATAGCCTTTAGTTATCCTGTAGGTACTAAAAAATTCTTGAAAAACCACACATCAATTAGGAGGAAATAAATTTGAAATATGACATCTTAATAAATAAAAATAATAAAATACCTAAAGATTTAAAATTCGATATAACAGAAATTTATACAAAATATAACCCACATAAAAAGTTTTATTTAGAGAAAAAAGCTTATAAACATTTTTTAAAATTAAAGAAAGAGGCTTTAAAACTAGGTTACGATATCGAAATTGAAAGTTCATTTAGAACACACGATTATCAGAAAAAATTATTTGAGGAACTAGTAGAATCAAAAGGTTATGAATATTCAATAAAGTATATTGCTAAGCCTTATACATCGGAACATGAAACAGGACTCGCAATTGATATATGTGTTTTTAAAGATAATGAATATGTAATAGAACATGATTTAGAAAGTTTAGATGAAATAAAGTGGCTTCATAAAAACGCATATAAATATGGCTTTATTTTAAGATATCCTAAAGATAAAATAGATATAACGGGATATAACTATGAACCATGGCACTTTAGATATGTGGGCAAAAAATTAGCTAAATATTTATATATAAATAATCTAACTTTAGAAGAATATCATATGAATAAGAAATAGAATAAAGAGGTGTATTATGCTAGAATTTATCGTAGTAAACAAAATTCCCTTTAAAGAAATAATAATATCCGAAATAGAAAAATGTATGAACGATTTTAATAAAATTTATAATCAAGATTACAAAATTAAAAAATTTGAAAACTATAATCAAACATTTAGAAACTATATAAAAAAGTCAAGTAAGAAAAAGAAAATCTTTATTTTGAAAATGTCAGATAATACCCCAGAAGATAAATGTTCTATTTTAAGACAGATCAAAAACAATTTTACAAATTCTGAAATAATAGTTACATGTCTCAATAATAAAGAAGATATTATTGGACTATCTGCATACACATTTAAAATAATGGAAGAAAACCAAACAAATAAACTACGAGATCAAATATATGAAGCAATTAAAGATTTAAACACCTATAATGAAAATCTTTTAAAATTAAATATTATCGAAAATAATATATTACACATTATTGATATAGATGATATTTATTATATAGAACACATTGGAAAAACATTATTAATAGAAACTAAATACTATTCAATAAATTCTTATTTAAACTACGAATATTTAAAAAACAAACTGCCTAATAATTTTAAAGATATAGGTGGATTAAAACTTATCAATACTGATTATATAGATGAAAAAAAATATATAAGTAATGTAATAGAAGTATCCGCACATAAAAGAATAAGACACAAAAAAGATTTTATAATAGAAAAAGTTAGACAATACGAAAATGGAATTTTAACTTTACAAGACATTGAAAAATATAATATAAATAAAGCGACATTTAATAGATGGCTTAAAAAATATGGAAACAATAAAAAAATAAACATAGATGTTAAAGTAGAAACCGATTAAAGGAAGTGATGATATATGTATTCTATAATCACAAGTGTTATTAATTCAATACTCACAAGTTTTGTATTTATATATATATCATCTAAACTTTTAACTTGTGATATAAATAATAAGAAAATCAAAAATTTAATAATAATAGTTATTTATACAATATGTCTTTCATTAATAAATTTATATATAAAAGATAACTTTTTAAAACCATCTTGTTTATTATTATTAAATACAATTTTAATTAAACTTATTTATAATCAAAGTATTAATAAAACAATCCTAACATCTACTTTAATATATATTTTATTAATGATTTCAGAAATATTATGTACGTTTATAGTAAATTTCTTTTTATCAAAATCTAATGAATTCTTAACAACTAATTCACTATTTATAAGTTTACTTTTAAATTTTATAACACTAATTATAGCTTGTCTGATAACCGCAACTTTTAAAATAAAACTACACAAAATAATTGAAAAATTAGATGAAATATTTGAAGTAAGTTTATTTATATACCTAATAATAATTTTTAATTTTATAATTATTCTTGTTAATAATCAAATTAAAAGTAATATAATTATAAGCATATTTATTCTAGTAATATTTACAATTATGTTTGTACTTATGCTAAAAGAAAAACTAAAATATAAAAAAATTAAAGAAAAAACAGAAGCTATGAATCAAAATACAGATTTTCTAATTGAAACTATAGATAATTTTAGACGATTAAATCACAAGACCAAAAATGATTTTATCCTTATTAGAAGTTTGATAAAAAGTAATGAAAACAAAGAAGCTATAAAAATAATTGATGAAATTTTAAAAGATATAAATGTGCCTAATTTCACTAAAAAATTCGATAATATAAATTCTATAAAATTAAGAAATTTTTTATCAATAAAATTTAATGATATTCAAAATATAAATCTAAATGTAGAAGTTAGCAAAGAAGCTAGTTCTATAAATCTTGATAACATAATTAAAGAAACATATACAAAAGATTTTTATAGAATTCTAGGTATTTTGTTAGACAATGCGATTGAAGCTACAGAAACAGATCAAAATAAACAAATAACTCTCGATATATATATTAATAAAAATGATTACATCATAACTATCGCAAACACCTTTAACTCTAAGGTAGAGCTCGATAAAATTTACACATACAAATATTCAACTAAGGGTAAAAATAGAGGATATGGACTTTCACTTTTAAATGAAATTATTAAAACATCCCCGATTTTTGATATAAACCAAGAAATTGTCAAAAATGTTTTCTATTCAGAATTAAAAATACATATGTCTAAAAATAAAACTAAATTTTAAAATGTATTTGAAAAAATACATTTTTATTTTATAATTAAATTATAGATAGGGTGGTAGTTATGAAAAAAATAAGAAAAGCAGTAATACCTGTTGCAGGTATAGGGACACGTTTTCTTCCTGTAACAAAATCTATACCTAAAGAAATGTTACCGATAGTAGATAAACCAATTCTTCATTACATTATAGAAGAATGTGTAGAAAGTGGGATTGAAGAAATTTTATTAATAAATTCTCCATATAAAAAATGTATTAAAGAATATTTTGATAGAAATTACGAACTTGAGGATATACTCAAAAATAGAGGAAAAATAAAAGAATCAAAAATGATAGAAGAAATATCTAAAATGGCTACATTTTTCTATATTACACAAAATGAACCTTTAGGGAGTGGTCATGCTATTGGACTAGCAAAAGATTTTGTGGGTAATGAACCTTTTGCGGTACTTTATGGAGATGATATAATTTATTCTTCTGATAGACCAGCACTTAAACAATTAGTTGAAAAATACGAAATAAATAATTCCTCTATTATAGGATGTTTAGAGGTGCCAAAAAATGTTGTAAATAGATATGGAATAATAAAATTTAAAGAAGGACAAAATAAAATTGATACAATAATAGAAAAGCCTTCACTTGATGAAGCTCCATCTACTGTAGCGGGACTAGGACGTTATATTTTAAATCCTGAAATTTTTGAATATATAGAAAATCTTAATGCAAATAAAAATGGCGAATATCAATTTACAGATGCAATGAAAGAAATGATGAAAGATTACAATTATGAAGTTTGCATGATAGAAGGTACTTATTATGATACGGGAAGCAAAGAAGGATATCTTAAAGCAAACATAGATTTTTCTTTAAAACGTGATGATTTAAAAGACAAAGTTATAAATATTTTGAAGGAAACAAATTTAAAATAAAATTAAATATGATGGTGATAACAATGATAGAAAAAAGATACAATGAACTTATAGAAATAATTAATAAATTAAATTATGAATATTATACTTTAGATAAACCTAGTGTATCGGATCAAGAATATGATCGATATATGCAGGAGCTAATAAAAATAGAGTTAGAAAACCCTGATATAGTAAGAAGTGATTCTCCTAGCGTTAGAGTAGGCGGACAAGTTTTAGATGAATTTACCAAAGTTACACATGAAATACCAATGTTAAGTTTAGGAAATGTTTTCAATGAAGATGAACTTATAAAGTTTGATGAAAGAATAAAAAAAGAAGTGGCTAATCCTGAATATGTATGCGAATTAAAAATTGATGGATTGTCTGTATCTTTAAAGTATGAAAAAGGTAAGTTTGTTAGAGGTGCGACTAGAGGAGATGGCATAATAGGAGAAGATATTACTCATAATGTTAAGACTATTAAGTCTATTCCTTTAAAATTAAAAGAAAATATCGACATAGAAATTCGTGGAGAAATTTTTATGGGAAAGAAAGTATTTGAAAAACTAAATATTGAAAGAGAAAAAAATGGAGAAGAAGTTTTTCAAAATCCAAGAAATGCTGCTGCAGGTTCTATAAGACAGTTAGATAGTAAAATTGCCGCAAAAAGAAATTTAGATGCTTTTCTTTACCATTTACCTAATGCGTTAAATTATGGAATTAATACTCACTATGAAGCCTTAAAATACATTAAAAAATTAGGCTTAAAAATTAATCCTAATATTGAAAAAGTAAAAAATATTAATGAAGTAATATCATATATTTCTTATTGGACAGAACATAGAGATGAACTTCCTTATGAAATAGATGGAATAGTTATAAAACTAAACGATTTAAATGCTCAACAACAATTAGGTTTTACTGCAAAATATCCAAAATGGGCAACTGCATATAAATTTCCTGCTACCGAAGTTTTAACCAAACTAATAGATATTATTTTTACTGTAGGAAGAACGGGACAAGTAACTCCAAATGCAGTTTTAGAACCCGTAAGAGTAGCAGGTTCTACTGTTAAAAGAGCAACATTACATAATGAAGATTATGTGCTTAGCAAAGACTTAAAAATAGGAGATATCGTAAGTATTAGAAAAGCAGGGGATGTTATTCCTGAAGTAGTTGAACCAATAATCGATAGAAGAACGGGAAATGAAATAGATTTCAAAATGATAGACAAATGTCCAATATGTGATAGTAAACTTGTAAAAAAAGAAGGACAGGTTGATTATTTTTGTATAAATAAGGAATGTCCTGCAAGACATATCGAAGGTTTAATACATTTCGTATCTAGAGATGCAATGAACGTAGATGGTCTTGGAGAAAGAATAATTGAAGATTTCTATAATATGGGATATATAAGAAATTTTACAGATATCTATAAACTTTCTTCTAAAAAAGAAGAGCTTATGGAATTAGAAGGATTTGGAGAAAAAAGTGTAAATAATCTATTAGAGGCAATAGAAAATTCAAAAACTAATTCCTTAGAAAAATTATTATTTGCTTTAGGAATAAGACAAGTAGGAAATAAAACTGCTAAACTTCTATCTCAGAAGTTTAGAAATTTAGATAACCTTATAAATACAGATTTTGATACTCTAAATAACATAAAAGATATTGGTGGTATAATCGCACAAAACATAATTGATTATTTTAACAACGAAGAAAATCTAAAAATTATAAATGAATTAAAAGAAATAGGAGTAAACACAGAATATCTAGGGAAAGTAGATATAGAAAACACAAATGAAGAAATTTTTGGGAAGACTTTTGTACTTACAGGTACTTTAGAAAAATATACGAGAGAGGAACTAAAAGAAATTTTAGAAAATCAAGGAGGAAAAGTTACAGGAAGTGTTTCTAAAAAAACAGATGTGGTAATAGTAGGAAAGGATCCAGGAAGTAAATATGACAAAGCAAAAGAACTTAATATAACTATTTGGGATGAAGAAGAACTAAAAAAGCATGTCAAAGAAGTGTAAAATAGTAATATATAATATTTGATATTATGAGATTTAAAAGAAATATGGTATAATTTACATAGAATATTAAATTATAAATTCCAGTTGTCGAAAGGGGATTATTTTATGAATGAAAGAAAAGTAGAAGAAATTAACCAAAGAATAGATAATTTAGAAAGATTATCAAATGGTAGAGGTAGAATTATTGATGGTCGTATTTTAAATCCACAATATCTTGAAGAATATAGTGATCTAAAAGAAATATTAAATTTACTAGAAGAAAACAAAACTAGAATAAGTGGCATTCCGTATGTTGCATATAATGATGTCATGATAAGAGAAGATTTACTAAATGATTATAAAAAATTAATGTATAATCTTGGTATGGAAAATACAGTTCCTTTTAGTCCTACTTTTGATAATCAAAATAAAGAAGAAACACAAGAAAAAAATCAAAAGGAAGATGAAAAAGTTAACAAAGGATATACAGGGTCAGTAAAGCCTAATGAATCACTTGTTGAACACTCTGAAAAAGAAAATCAAGCAAAAAAAGATACTTTAGAAGAAAAGAAAGAGGAAATTCTTAAAATCCTTAACAGAATCGATAAAAATCCTGAATTTAAAGAAAGATATAAAGATTTAGTAATTAACACAAACAACGAAGAAGAACTTAACGAGTATTTTAATGATATTAAAAATTTATATTCTAAGGAATTATATATGGCTTATTCAGAAGCTTTAGAAACTTTAGATTCATACAATTTACCAGGAGATATAAAAGAAGAATATAAAAATAGATTATTAAACGCAAAAACAGTTAAAGAAATAGATAGTACAATTTCAGAAGCTTTAGAAGAGTATAAAAAAATTAATGGTGCAAATCCTGAATACACAGGACCAGTAAAACCTAATGAATCTCTATCTATCGTTGAACAACCTGAAAAAGAAGAAACTAATAAAAAAAGAAAATTAGTTACTAAAATAAGAAGTGCGAAAGAGTTTTTGAAAAAACATAAAAAGAAAATAATTGTAGCAGTAGGACTTGCAGCTTTAGCAGCAGCCTTTGTTCCTGGAGTAGTTCCTAGTCTGATGTATGCTAATTCTGTACTATGGGGACATGTACCTTTTGCATTACAACAAGTTTTACATGCATGCAATAGTATGTTATCAATACTGGTTGGAGCAACTTTTGATGGTGCTGTTTGGTACATGGGAGGTACTGCAATAAATGCAACTGCAGCTTCAGGAAGTATTATAGGAGCTTTAGGTACAATTGCAGCAGGAGTTGTAGGAAGTACTGCGATAGTAAGTACAATAAAAATGACAATACAAAAAATAAAAGATAAAAGAAATAAAAAGAAAGAGAATCATAAACAAGAAAAAATAGAATCTAAAACAGAATCTCAAGAAGAAGAAAAAACTAAAGAGAATATCATAAGAAAAAAATTAAGTAGTACTAATCTACTTGAAAGAGTAGATGGACTTATGGATACGTATGCAGAATACATGGAAAAAATGCCTGAGGAACAAATGAAATTTCAAAATGATATTAAAGAACTAGGAGAAATTAGAGATATAATTCTTAAAGGAAGAGATACAAGTATAAGTAATACAATTAATTTTGAAGGATATAGAATAGATCCAAAAGATAAAAATAGATTAGAACAACTATTAGAAAAATATGGAATAACTTATGAAAAGAGTGAAACTAAAGAAAACGAAGACAAAATTAATATAGATTCTAAGGAAAATGAAGATAAACCTTTCTTAGCACTTGCCCAAGATGGAATACCTGTTGAAGATTTAGCAAATTTATTCCAAAGCAAAATTTCTCAATACTATGAAGCTATGCAAAAAGTTGATATAACACATCAAAACGAAATTCAAGGAAATATAAATGAATTGAGCAATTGTATGGATAAGATTATGAGCGACAAGGAAGAAGACAAAAAAGAAATAGATAGAGTAATGAAAAAATACAACATGCAAAGACTATATCACCCTAGTTATAGAGTTAAAGATGGTGAAAATATTTCTTTAATGCCACATGCTAGTGAATTTAAAGATCAACATGAATATAATGAAGCAGTAAACAAATGGTATATTGAAAATCAAAATAATATTATTTTAGCCGATTTAGAAAATAAAGAGGAAGATATTCTAGAAGAAAGTGCAGGTAAAAGTTTATGACAAAAGATTTAATAATTACTTTGGAAGATGGAATTGACTATTTATTACTTGATGATACAGTTTTAGATAACAAAAAATACTTTTATGCAGTTGCCTTAGACAAAAATGAAGAGCCTACAAATGATTATAAAATATTAGCAGAATTTCAAGAAAAAAATTCTTTCTATGTAGAAGAAGTAGAAGATAAAAAAATGTTAGAACTTTTAATTACACTATTTACTAACAATTATGTTAATTCAGTTGAAGAAGAAATGGAATGAAAAATTCCATTTTTTTAGTAAAATATCATTTTATTGATGGAATTGTTAAATAAAATATGTTATAATGCTAATATAAAATAGAATAATATCGGGAAGGGGAAATAAATGTGAATTCTGATGTTGTAAAATTAGAAGAAAAAATTAAAAATTTAGAAGAAAGTATTAAAGAATTTGAAAATAATCATAATAAACAGCTAAACAATTTAATAGAACTTTTTAGTGATGTAATCGATATAATTAAAAATAGAGAGATAAAAGAAGATAATAAAGAAAAAGAAATTGAACCTTTAACAGATACTCTTGATGATTTAAAAGATGAGAATTTTGATGAAGTTAAAATTGTAAATAATGAGTTCTATGGAAAAAGCCCTAAAGAAATTGTAGATTATATAATAGATAACATCAAAAAAGATTCAAATTCAAATGAAAACAAAGAAGAAAAAGAAGAAATAATTTCTCAAAATATAGAGCCAGTCAAAATAGAACCAATAAAAATAAATGAAGAAACTAAATCACAGGAAAATAAAGTAGAACCTAAAGAAGAAATTAAACCTATTAAAATTAATTTTGATGAACTAAAAATGGAAGAAATAACACCAGTAGATACTAAGGATACATCAAATGAAGTATATAAAATTGAAAAAGCTTTTTCTCCAGTTGAAGTTTGGATAAATACTTTCAAAAACACAAAAAAATATAAAGATATAAAAAATAAAATAAATTCATATGGTATTTTAGGAGATATCAATAGTGTAGAACCTAAAAATAATAAAATAAGATTATCAGCTATCATAAAATTAAAACCAAATACTAAATTATACACATCACAAAATTTAGATATTGAGTCTGGTACCCTAGAAGGAAAAGGATATGATAAAGATAGTACATTTATGGTAATGTCTATAAACTATGTAGATGACTTAACAAATGAAAAAACAACATTCGATTTATATAATTGCAAAACCAACGAAGAAAGACAAGCGATGATAAATGCTGAAAATAAATTTTTAGAAGAAAACAAAGGTGTAAAAGTTAACGATTTTTGTATATCATCTCAAAACGGAGAAAAAATTGGATGGACAACTTTAGAAAGCCTAAACAATATTATAATAGATGAAACGGAGTTGTTATAATGAAAATAAATAAAAATATGATTATTACTTTAGATAATAAAGAAAGTTACTTTGTTGCATCTACCTGCATTTATAATGATCAAAAATATGGACTACTAATAAGCATTAATAAAGATGATGATTATACGATTGCTAAAATATCTAGTGAATATATAGAAAAAATTAAAAACGAAGATGATTTAACTGATGTGTATCCATTATTAAATAAGGATTTTAATTAAAAAGGCAAATAGATTTAGTTTGTCTTTTTCTATAGGAGATAATATTATGCGAGAGAATAATGGAATAATAAATATTATAGATTCACATGGATTAAAAACGAAATATAAAATAATAAATTGTGTAGAACTTAAAAATAAAAAAGATATATATTTGTTTTATAGTTCTGATAATGAACCTGATGATGGAATTACAGTTTTTGTTTCAAAACTAGAAAAAATTGAAAAAAATAAATACAAATTAGTTAAAATAAGTTCAGAATATATAATGAATGAATTAAAAATACTCCTAAAACAAATTACTACAAATAGTATAGATAACGAAAAATTTGAATTAAAATGCATAAATAACAACCAAAAATTTATTCAAGAAGGTAGTCGTAGTCTAATTTTAACTAAAAGTATTTATGATAAAATAAAGAAAGATTACAACAGTAACAAAAATAAAAGAGAAAAAGTAGCTGTTTATGAATATGTTAAAGAATATACAATAGAAGAAATAAAGGATGCAGATAAAGATTTTGAAAATCAATTTAAAACGGATAAAAAATATATTAAAGCAATAAGAAACATTTAGGTGATATTTATGATTTTAGAGAAAAACAAAATTATTACATTAAATACTAAAAAAGAATATTATGTAGCAAATACTGTTATATACAATAATGAGTGTTATGGGCTTTTGATAAATATAAATGAAGAAGATGATTATTTTATTGTAAGGCAAAAGAATAATCTAAAATTGGAAAGAGTAACAGATGTTAAAAATATAAATAAATTGTTAAAAGAATATTTATAAAACTAAGGATTTATGTTAAAAATTTGTGAAAACTCTTGAAAAATTGTCAAAATATATATACAATTGGTAGTAAAGGATGTGTTAAAATGGCAAATAAAAAAGTTGAAAAAGAAAATACTGAAGAAAAAGTAACAGAAACTAATGAAACTGTAAAACAAGAAAAAAATTCTGAATCAAAAAAAATTAACAAAGGAAAATCTGGAAAATTTACTATATTAATATTAGCGGCAATAATAGTATTTTTAATCGCATTATTCTTACCAGGAAATAAAGGTGATGTTCCTGAAAACATGGAATTAAAACCTTTAACATGTGATAATGATACTGATAATATAGAAACTTCTGATGATACAACCTTAAATAAAGTATCTTGTAACGGATATCAAAGTTTAGTTGAAGAACAAAAAGATAATTTAATTTTAATTGCAAGACCTACTTGTAGCTATTGTACAAGATATATTCCTATTCTTGAAGAAATTGTAGATGAATATGGAATAACAATTAATTATTTTGATACTGATACATTAAGCAGTGATGAAAATACTCAATTTTATAAATCAAGTTCTTTATACTCAAGTGATGATTTTGGAACACCTACATTAATAATAACTAACAATAATAAAATTAAAAAATATTCTATAGGTTATATGGAAAAAGATGCAACTGTCGATTGGCTAAAAGAAAATGGTATAATTGCAGAATGACAAAAAAAGAATATTTATATCAAGAAGTATTAAAATTTAAAGAAAAATACCCATTATCAATTGCTTGGAGATTAAAAAGACATTGTGAAGTAGTATTTCAACACTTAAATGATGATGAAGAAATATTATATGCTTTTGCAGCTCAAAGAAATGATAATCCCTTAGATATTATTACAACATCTGTTGTAGCACTTACTAACAAAAGAATTGTGATCGGTCAAAAACGATTATTATTTGGATACATGTTTTTCTCTATAACACCTGATATGTTTAACGATTTAACAGTTAAAATGGGAATTATATGGGGTAGAGTATATATCGATACAATTAAAGAATTAGTATGTTTATCTAATATTCAAAAAGGGGCTTTAATTGAAATTGAAAATAAAATAACAGAATATATGATGGAAGAAAAGAAAAAATATGTAGAACGTCCAAATCAAATGAAACACGAAAATATTTAATATTTTACGTGTTTTTTCATATAATGGACTAAGGGGGAATTATTATGTATGATATATATACAATTCAAGATGGAGATACTATAGAAATTATTTCAGGGAAATTTGGAACTACACCAGAAAAAATATATGAATTAAATTTAAATTTAGAACCATCAGAAAAATTAGAACCTGGTAGAAAAATTATAGTACCAGCTGCACGTCCTGCGATTTTTGAATATTACAAAGTAAAAAAAGGTGATACTTTATACAATATTGCAAAACAATTAGATATGGATCCTACTAATTTAGCAGAAATAAATGGTTTAGAAAATGCTGATTATATTTATGATAATCAAGTTTTGCTTATACCTAAAAAGGGAACTAAAGTGATAATTACAAAATCTGGAGACACTTTAGAAAAAGTATCAGCTGATCTTGGTGCTAACACTTTAGACTTATTATTTCAAAATCAAAATATATATTTGCTACCAAATCAATTAATAGCATACCAAAAAACTTCTAAACAAAATTAGAAGTTTTTATTTTAAATATTCGCTTAAATTCTTTGTTCTATATTTTAATTCATCCATCTTATCTGTTGTAACAAATCCATATGGAGCATTCAATAAATCAGGAATACGATTTACAACATCTGCACAAGTAAGTTCAACTGTAGAAGGTCTTGTAATAACAACTCTTGTTTCAGGTTCTCCACATATTGTCCAATCATTTTTATCACATTCATCAGGACCATAAACTTTACCAATACATTCAGTAATAAGTTCTATACCTTCGTTAGTTTCTGTAGTTACTACCGCACTCATACCTGTGGCATCGCCTTTTTTAATAGTCATATTTAAAGTACTAGAATCTAGATCCTCATGATATGTTTGAGGTACACATTTTTGAGTTTGACTTTTAACTGTTAACCCTAATTTATCACATAACCAACCATTAACATTCCACATATATGAAGGAGCATAATTACCAGATTCTATTATCTTTTGTCTTTCTTCATCACTAATTTCATCTACAGATGCTACTTGTTTTTCAAATTCATCTAAAGTTAATCCTGCACCGTGTGCTCTTGCTAAAGCTATACCATAATCTTCAACGTTATAACTTGAACTACCTTTTATTTTAGTTATTTTATGAGTAGAACCTGCAAGAATACTAATTAAATTTCCCCAAAAAACATCTTGATAACCACATCCTGTAATTGTACACTTATTTTCTTTTGCAAGTCTATCTATTTCATTTGTTAAAGTAGGGTTAGAATTATAGGAATAGAAGGCTTCTTCACATGTTGTTATCGCATTAATACCATTTTTCGCACATATTAATAAAATATCTTTAACATCATTTAATAAACTCATAGTAGTAACTATACAAACATCAGGCTTTAGTTCCTTAAGCCTTGATTCTACATTATTTATACTTTCAACTTTTACACCTTTATCTTCACATTCCATAACATGCCCAATATCACAACCGATAATATCCTCATTAACATCGAAAGCACCAATGACTTTCGCACCTTTTTCATAAACATACCTCATAATATATTTACTCATTTTCCCACAACCATATTGAACAACTTTTATTTCTTTCAATTTAATCATCTACCTTTCATTTTTATTTTATCATTCCACTTAATTTTTATAAATAAATTAAAAAAAATTTTACATATTCTTTACAAATAAATTTAATAAAAACTCGAAATATAAATATTATATTATCAGAATATTTCATTAAAATAATTTGATAAAAGTATAATATTATAGTATAATGTTTATAACAAGCTATAAGGAGAATGTATATGAGTATAAAAAAAATATGGAAAGAAAATAAAATTGCAGTTTTATTTGTTGGTGTTATTCTATTAATTATATTAGTATTTTTTATAATGATATTTCCACTATATTCATCAAGAAGTGGTAGTGATTATGGGAATAGATTAGATGGAATAGAAGAAGTAGCCATCAAAGATGATACTAATGATGCAATTGAATCATATTTTAAAGACACTGGAAAAGTAGAAAAAGTATCAACTAATTTAAAAGGAAAATTATATAACATAGTAGTAAATGTAAGTGAAGGAGTAGATATAAATGAAGTGATAAATCTTGCTCCAGAGGCACTTTCAAATTTCGATGAAGATCAATTAAAATATTATGATTTTCAAATATTTATAACTGCAAAAGTTGATGAAGGAACCAAAACAGTAGTAGGATATAAAAGTAAAAATTCTGAAAACGTAATTTGGACTAACAACAAATAGAGGAGGAATTTTAAATGAAAAAAAATAAAAAGCTCTTAATAATATTAGGGTCGATTATAATCTTAATAGCATTCATTACGACAGTTTATGTAGTAATTACAACCCCAGATAAAACTACAACCTTAACCGCACTTGAAAAAAGATGGGTAGAACAAAACAAAAATAAAATAATAAATGTAGCCGTATTAAATGATATTCCCCTTTACGGATATGAGGGCAAAGGAATATTTTTTGAATTTTTAGATGACTTTGAAAATGATATAAAGTTAGAATTCAATAAAATTCCATATACATCAGGAAGTAATCCATCATTAGATGATTATAAATTTGAAAAAGTTGATAAAGTAACCGATGATCAAATTTTATTATATCAAGATTATTATGTAGCATTGTCAAATGAAAAAGAAAGTCTAACATCAATTCAAGATTTTAGCGATACTAAAATAGGAACCTTAAGTTCAAAAGCCTCAGATATAACTTATTATATGTCTTTAAGCAATGCTAGTTTTATTTCAAGAGATAAAATCGAAGATTTATTTAAAGATCTAGAAGATGAAAAACTTGATTATATTATAGTTCCATATAATATGTACTTAAATGAAATAATGGAAAACGATTACAATATTGCATACAATTTTAGAGACATTTATGATAATTATGTATTCACTCTAAGTAAAGACAATGAAACTGTAAATAACATACTTGAAAAATATATACAATTATGGAAAGATACAAGATTATCAGAAACATACAATGAAGCATTCAATAATTTATATTTTACTAGTAACGATATTTCTAATAAAGCTCAAGCGGATTTCAGAGGAAAAATCTATACATATGGATACGTGCCTAATCTTCCTTTTGAAAATGTAGCAAATGAAAAATTAACAGGTATAAATGGAGAATATATAAATAGTTTTATAGATTTAACAGGAATAGAAATAAAATATAAAAAATTTAATTCTATTGCAGAATTAAAAACAGCATTTAATGAAAATCAAATCGATATAATGTTTAATAACTCTAATATGACTAACAATAAAGATGCTTATGTTACAACGACACCAATAAACAGTAATTATGTTGTTCTTACAAGTTATAATAACAATAAAGTAGTTGAATCAATAAAATCATTACGTGATGAAACAGTATATATGTTAAAAGATAGTGCTTTAATTGATTTTATTAATAATAATGTAAATTTACAAATAAAAACTTTTGATAATAATGATAAACTTCTAAATAATTTAACAGATGATATGATTATTATTATCGATCAAGACACTTACAATTATTATAAAAATACAAAATTGGAAAAATTTAACGTAATATATGAAGGAAATGCAAGTTATGATTATGGATTTGTTGTAAAGAATAATAATGATAATGAAGTTTTATCTGAAATGTTAGGATATTATGTATCTAGTATTAACTATAAAAGTTTAAAAAATAATGCATATCAAAATTTAATTACTAATCCTAAAAATGAAACAACCGCACAAATGATATTAAATTATATACTATATATAGTATTACCACTTTTAGTTATAGTAGGTCTATTATATGTATTATTTAATAAGAGAAAAAAGAAAAACGAAATTAGAAAAGATGAAAAACTAAGATATATAGATATGATGACTTCATTAAAAAATCGTAATTATCTAAATGCTAATATTAAAGCATGGGATGAAGGAAAAGTATATCCTCAAACAATTATAATTGTCGATTTAAATAATGTTCAATATATTAACGATAATTTTGGGCATGAAGAAGGAGATAATGTAATTAAAGCAGCAGCTAATATTTTAATTAAAAACCAAATGAGCAATACCGATATAATAAGAACAGATGGTAATGAATTTTTGATATATTTAATAGGATATAGTGAATCTGAAATAGTAAATTATATGCGAAAATTATATAAAGAAATGAAAGAATTACCACACGGATTTGGAGCAGCATTTGGATATAGTATGATTACCGATGACATTAAACTTATCGATGATGCGATTAACGAAGCAACCTTAGATATGAGAACTAACAAAGAATCTTAGGATAGTGATAAGATGAAAAATAAATTTGAAATATTTATTAACAAAATAATTTTAATTTTAAAAAAACCTGAAATGGAGGTACTACCAGGACATTTAGCGTTCTTCTTTGTACTCTCCATTGTTCCTTTAATAACATTATTAGTTTTTTTTGGATCACTTTTTAATATACCTAGTGATGAATTGTTAAACTTTTTCAATCAAACTTTACCGCATAGTATAAGTAACTTTTTAGTACCAGCATTTACCGAAAATACGATAAATCTTGGAACTATAATCCTTATATTTATCACACTTTTCATCGCATCTAATGGTATTAACTCAGTAATAGTTACTTCAAACACTCTTTATGGTGTAAAAGGGACAAACCCAATAAAAAGTAGAATCAAAGCCTTTGTTATAACTATAATATTCTTATCACTAATACTTTTTATGTTTTTAATACCTATTTTTGGTAAACAAATAATAGAAGTTATAAGTAATTTATTTCATAATGAAAATATTTACAATAATATAATGATAATTTATAATGTACTTCAAATTCCTTTATCGCTTTTGTTTGTATATTTTAATATTAAATTAATATATACTTTATCACCTGATAAAGATATTAAAAGTAATGAAGTAACTTCAGGAGCAATTTTTACAACTGTAGTTTGGGTAATTGCAACTCAAATATATTCATTCTATATTTCTAATTTTGCAAATTATTCAAGAGTATATGGAAACCTTTCAAACATAATAATTTTAATGTTGTTTGTATATTTATTATCCTTTATTTTTGTATTAGGAATGGCATTAAATGCTTCAAAGCAAGAATTAGAAGAACAAATAGAAAAAACTGGCAAAATAAAAATTATGAAGTCTAAACATAATAATAATGGATACACAAAATAGTATTACGTTTAAGTGTGTATCCAAGTCGAATGGCTACGTATAAGTACAAATTAGTTTTACTGTGAACTTAAAATTGTATTTTTATTTAAAGTAATACTATTAATCTCCTTTAATTTTTTAAGATCCAAATAAGGATAAAAGTGGTGATGAGCCACTTTTTTTTTGTAATAAAAAAAAGTAGAATATTTTTCTACTTTATTATTTAAGTGGTTCTTTATTTTCTGTTATTATATCTTTATTTTCTTCTTCAAGTTCTGGTTCCCAACTATTGTGAACAGTTTTTACCTCGGGTTTGACTTCTTCATCTTTTTTGATTTCTTCACTAACTTTTTCATTTTCATTAGATATAGTTTCAGTGTTATCTACATTATTAGAAGTTTCATTATTTTCTTCCGGTAATTTTACATAACTTGTATCATTACTATTTTTTGCAATCAATTCATCTAAAGTTAGGTTTTGATTGTTTTCTTGAGGTGTAACATTTTCTTGTTTTGGTGTTTCAGTTTGAGTATTATTTTCTATTTCTGTATTGAGTACTTGCTCATTCTTATCATCGTTAACTTTAGATACTGTTTCTGCTTCTTTATTTGTTTCTATATTAGTATTTTGATTTTGTATTGATGCAGGTTTAACAGTTTTCTTTTCTTTCTTTGCTTTACTACTTTTATCAGCCATATAACCAATTAAAGTAAAAATTATAAATAAACAAACTATAACAATCCATACATAATTATTAACAATAAAATCTTCCATATTATACACTCCTTTTATTCTTATATTTATATTATCATTTTATGTTTTAAAAAACAAGTTATTATAATAATTTATCTTTTTTCAATTTTTTTTCAATTGGTGATATCGCATTAAAAAAAACTTTCTCTAAATTATCTAATTTTCCACGTGATCCTTCAATTGTAGAAAATAGAAGTATCTTAGAATCCATTTTTGAATATTCAATTTTACATTTACCAAACTCTAAGTGTGGCGTAACTTTATCTATATACTCTCTAATAAATTCCCTAAGAGTTCTTCCGTTACCATCTCTAAAAGGATGTATTAAATTAATTTCAGAATAGTAGAATGCTATGAACTTAGCAAATTCATCTAATGTTTTGCATTTAGTTATATCTTTATGCATTTTTGTTAGAGTTTCTTTTAACATAGACTCAATAAATGCTGGTCTACAAA
Organism: uncultured Bacilli bacterium; assembly: GCA_944372025.1. Classification (GTDB taxonomy): domain Bacteria; phylum Bacillota_I; class Bacilli_A; order RF39; family UBA660; genus JAFSEX01. The sequence continues at coordinate 24,985 of CALVYE010000007.1, forward strand.
ACAAAGTTCCAGGTTTTGATATGTCAATTTCTCTTATTTGACCTGCAAAAGGGTAGAGTGAAGAAAAAATAAATTTATGGATTCCTTTCAAGTGTTCAATATCAAATCTACCTTCTATAGGTTCTAAATATAGATATGCAAGTCTTCTAGCACTTACATTTCTTTCAATTTTTTCTAGTTCTTTTTCATCTTTAATTCCAAAATTGTTAATTAAAACTCCATCATCATATACACCAAGAGATTTATTACTAATATTTTTTCCTATTATCATTTTCTACACCTTTTTTATTTTCATTATAAGTTTTTATCTTTTGAATGTTTCTTTTTAAAGCCTCAACTTCTTCCTTAGTTAATTTTGAATTTTCAAAAGATAATGTTGCTTGAATTTCTTTTGTGATTTTTTCAATACTATCTTTATTTTCTTCTTCAATCATAACATTCACCTCATGCTTTGATTATATCAAAATATTAAATATTTGTCATTTTAAATAAGTAACTGTTTTAAATTTATATACATATAATAAAAATATATAAAGGGGGATTTTAATTTATATGAGAAAAATATTTTCATGGATTATTATAGCATTTGCTGTAATAGTACTTGTAACAACCTTAATTATCGAGAACAAAAGTAAAGATAGCACACTAACTAAATTAAAAGTAGCTGAAGTTACTCATAGTGTTTTTTATGCACCACAGTATGTAGCTATAGAAAATGGTTACTTCGAAGATGAAGGACTAGAAATAGAATTAGTTCTAACACCAGGAGCAGATAAAGTAGCATCTGCAGTATTATCAGGAGATGTTCAAATTGGTTTTGCTGGAAGTGAATCAACAATTTATGTATATAATGGAGGAGAAAAAGACTACTTAAAAACTTTTGCCGGACTAACTAATAAAGATGGTTCTTTCTTAGTCGCACGAACTAAACAAGATGACTTTCAAATAAGCGATTTAAAAGGTAAACATGTAATTGCGGGTAGAGCTGGAGGAATGCCTGTTATGAATTTTGAATGGGCACTTAGAAATAACGATATCGATCCTGAAAAAGATTTAAATGTAGACACATCTATAGAATTTGCATCAATGCAAGGAGCTTTTATTGGAGGAATAGGGGATTATGTAAGTGTATTTGAGCCAAATGCTTCTCAAATGGAAAAAGAGGGATTAGGTTATATTGTGGCTTCTATAGGAGAAATGGCTGGTAATATTCCATATACATCTTACAATGCTAAAAAAAGTTACATAGAAGAAAATAAAGAAATAATTCAAAAATTTACAAACGCAATAGATAAAGGATTAGATTATGTTCACAGTCATAGCTCAGAAGAAATTGCTAAATTACTAGTAAATTCTTTCCCAGATACTTCATTAGAAGATATTACAGCTGCTGTTGAAGGATACAAAAATATTGATGCATGGCAAAAAAATACTCAAATAAAAGAAGAAGACTTTGATAGAATTCAAGATATCATGATAGCTTCAGGAACTATAGAAGAAAAAGTTGACTACGAAACTTTAGTCGACACAAGTTTCTTCAAAATAGAAAAATAATGAAAAGTAATTTACTAGAAATTAGAAATCTTAAAAAGATTTATCATGATAAAGATGGCGAAATTCTAGCAATTAAAGATATTAGCTTTAAAATAAAAGAAGGCGAATTTATCGCAATAGTAGGACCTAGTGGATGTGGCAAAAGTACAATTTTATCTATATTATCAGATTTAGAAAATAAATCTGATGGTGAAATTATCATTAGTAAGTCTAATTTAAAAATTGGGTATATGCTTCAAAATGACGCCTTATTTGATAATAGAACAATTTTAAAAAATACACTTATAGGTCTAGAAATTAATAAAAATTTAAACGATGAAAAAGAAGAAAAAGTATTAGATTTATTAAATACTTACGGTCTAAGTGAATTTATAGATAAATATCCTAGAAATTTAAGTGGTGGGATGAGACAGAGAGTTGCACTTATAAGAACTTTAGCTGTAGAACCAGACATCTTACTTTTAGATGAACCGTTTAGTGCTTTAGATTATCAAACTAGATTAGCTGTTAGTGATGATGTATATAAAATTATAAAAAAAGAGAAAAAAACCGCAATAATCGTAACTCATGATATAGAAGAAGCAATTTCAATGGCAGATAGAGTAATTGTTCTAAGTGAAAGACCTGCTGTTATAAAAAACATTTATTCTATAGACCTGCCTAATAAGTCTACACCAATTGAAAATAGAAAAATAAAAGAATTTGATGAATATTATAATTTAATATGGAAAGATTTAGATATTCATGTATAGTAAAGAACATAAATTATATTTAAAAAGTATTAAAAGAAATAAAATATTTATAATAATTAGTCAAATTTTTCTCTTAATTTTTCTTTTAACTCTATGGGAAGTAGCATCTAATCTTGGATGGATAAATTCTTTCATATATTCATCACCTTCAAAAGTATTAGATACTATAATTGGACTTCATCAAGATGGTAATTTATATATACATATTTTTACCACAGTATACGAAACACTACTAAGTTTTGGATTAGGCACTTTAATTGGTATACTTATTGCGATAATATTATGGTGGAATAAAACTTTAGCAAAAATTATAGATCCATTTCTAACAGTAATAAATAGTTTACCTAAAGTTGCTTTAGGACCTATCATAATTATTTGGATGGGTGCGAACGTAAAATCTATTATTTTCATGGCACTTTTAATCTCAGTTATAATAACTGTAATGAACGTTTATCAAGCATTTATAAATACAGATCCTATAAAAATAAAATTATTAAAAAGTTTTAAAGCTAATAAATTTCAAATTTTAACTAAAGTTGTATTTCCAACGAATTATTCTAATATAATTAGTATGTTAAAAATAAACATTAGTATGAGTTTAATAGGAATTATCATGGGAGAATTACTTGTTTCAAAACAAGGAATTGGTTATTTAATAATGTATGGATCTCAAATATTTAATTTAAGTTTAGTTATGTCGGGTGTAATTTTGCTTGCACTTGTTGCGACAGTAATGTATTATGCAGTATATGCTATCGAGAAATTAGTTATCAAAAATTAATTTTAGCTGTTTACGAATTTGTTTTGTAAACAGCTTTTATAAAAATATGTAAACAATTGGTAATAAAAAATAGTCTTGTAAAATTAAAACAAAAAAATATAAAATACCTAAAAACATGTTTTATATTGTCAAAATTTTTGATATAATTTTAGTACACGGTTAGGAGGATGACAAATGACTTTAGATTCCATAATCATACTTGTGAAGAAAATTTTGGATGTTTCATTAGTATGGTTAATGTTTTATTACATATTAAAAAGAATCAGAAATAATGTAAAAATGGTATTGCTATTTAAAGGAATCATGTTCATAATAGTAATAAAAATAATAAGCGAAATCTTTGATTTAGTAACAGTAGGACTTTTGTTAGAATATGTAATTATGTGGGGACCACTCGCGATAATAATTATATTTCAGCCCGAAATTAGAGCTATTCTAGAACATTTAGGTAGAAATCAACTCTTAGGAAGGCATAAAACTCTTACTGTAGATGAAAGAGAAAAACTTGTTTATGAAATTATACAAGCTGCCGAATACTTAAAAAGAACCAAAATTGGTGCTTTAATAGTTTTAGAAAGAGATATTTCCTTAAATGATTATATTGAAAAATCTACAAAACTTTATGCGGATATATCTAGTGAACTTTTAATTTCTATATTCTTCCCAAATAATCCATTACATGATGGTGGAACAATTATTCAAGGGGATAGAATAACAAGTGCAGGAGCAGTTTTCCCTGTTAGTACAGATCAATCGATAAGTAAAAGACTTGGAACTAGACATAGAGCTGCATTAGGAATAAGTGAAGAAACCGATTGTATCGCATTTGTAGTTTCTGAAGAAACAGGAAGAATTTCAATTGCGATTAATGGAGAACTACACTATAACTTATCACTAGATGATGCTAAAATTATGTTATTGGAAGAATTAAAACCAAAAAGAGAAATTGTTATTGATGATGAAGAGGAAGAAGAGGAAACATTAGACGATGAAATTAATTAAGAAATTATTTAAATCAATAAAAAAATTATTTGTTTCAATTTGGAAAACTATAGATAAAGTTATAGTTGTACCAATAACAAAATTCTTCTTATCAATAACAAAAGCTTTTAGTAAAAATGGGAAATATCTAGAAAAATGGATGACTAAAACAAACACATTAATTTTCATATCACTTTTAATGGCCTTAGCTACTTTCTTTATTGTAGATAATAAAAGTGTAATGCTTTCTGAAACAAGTGCAGAAGTAATATATGATCAACCAGTAAATGCTATATACAATAAAGAAGCATATGTAGTAGAAGGAATTCCTGATAAAGTAGATATAACTTTAATAGGTAGAAAATCTGATCTATATCTAGCACGTCAAATATCTACGCATGATGTTACACTTGATTTAACAGATTTAAAACCTGGAACACATAAAGTTAATCTTAAATATAGACAATCACTGGGATCAATAGATTACAAATTAGATCCATCAGTAGTTACAGTTGTAATATATCCTAAAAAATCAAATACTAAAACTATAACTATGGATTTATTAAACGATGATAAATTAGATGAAAAATTATTTATTCAAGAAGTAACTCCTAGTGTAGATGAAGTATATATAAAAGGTGCAGAACATGTATTATCTAAAGTTGCAACTGTAAGAGCACTATTAGATGTCAATAATATTCCAAATCCTGGAGTAGGAGATATAGAAGTTAAAGATATACCTTTAGTGGCATATGATGATAGAGGTAACATAATAGATGTAGAACTTGTACCATCCAAGATAAATGCAACTGTAAAGATAACTTCTCCTAGTAAAGAATTACCAATAAAAATAATACCAAAAGGTAGTGTTGTGTTTGGTCAGGCAATCAGTACTATGACTTCGGATGTATCTAAGATTACAGTATACGGAGATGAAGAAGTTTTAAATAACTTAAACTATATTCCAGTAGAAATAGATGTTAATGATTTGAAAACAGACAAAGAATATTCAGAAACAATTAAAAAGCCTACAGGAATAAGAGCAATGTCTGTAAATACAATAAATATTAAGGTTACATTAGAACCTGAGGCTACGAGAGAAATAGCTGATGTAAGAATTAAATCTGAAAACTTGGCAAATGGATTAGTAGTTAATGCTGCATCTCAAGATGATATAATGATACCTGTAATTGTTAAAGGTGTTGAATCAGTAATTAATTCTATAGATGCTTCTTCAATAACAGCAAGTATAGATTTATCTGGATTAGGCGAAGGAGAACATGAAGTAGAAGTTAAAGTAACAGGCAACGATGAAAGGGTTAATTATACGCCAAAAACTAAGAAAGTAAAAATTATAATTAAAAAATTATAAAAGTAAAAAGAACATTTTTGATTAAATGTTCTTTTTATCTTTGTGATTTAATTACTGGATAATTAATAGGTTCTTCAAATTCTACGTAATCTAAATAAAGTAAAACCAGTAAAGTCCATTTACCTGTTTTAGGATCACTAATTATAACATGATCTTTTCCAGCTTCCTCTATAACTCCAGTAAAAACTTTATCTCTCCATTCTACAGAATCCGAAAATGACATATAAAAACTTGCAATTCTTCCCGTGTTAGCTCTAAATATATTTTCATTATATGGTCCCTGAAGTTGAACATAGGTTAATCCACTTGATGTAGATTGATTTGAAATATTTGGTGCGGTTTCTTGATTTGGAGTATTAAACTGTTCTAATTCTGTTCCTATGGGTTCTTGAGGGAACATAGGATTTTGATAATAATTATTATTCACTTATATCTTCATCTCCTTAATCATTTAATTATATGTTTTGACAAATAAAAAATTCATGATATAATGTTAAATGCGGAGTTGATAAAAATGAATTATGACATATTTATTTGGGAAATAGTAAGCTTTGTCTCAATATGTATTATTTCTTCAATTATATATATGTATTTCGAATATCAGGATTCTAATAAATTTTATAAATTATTTGTTCCAAAAAATGATAGTATTTGGGAGAGAATTAAAGTTTTACTTGCACCAACTTTATTACTTATTCTAATAGAAATGCTGCTTGTAAATGTAACACCTAACTTTATGTTTGCAAAATTAATTTCTATAGTTGCGATGGTAATGGTAAACCCTTTATTATTTATAATTTATTTTAACTTTTCAAAATGGGACATGGTAGTAATAAACGTTTTAACTACTATAAGTAGCGCATTAATAGGATTATTAGTTTCTGTTTTAGTTTTAAACATTCCAACATTACCAGATCCAATAATATATATATCAATGGTTGGAATAATAATGATAATTGCATTCTATTTGATTGCTACATTTTTTCAAACAAATGATTTCATATTTTTAGATCCTGTAACTAAAAAAATTAATTTAAAAAAAGAACATCAATAACAAAACTACACAGTTTTGTTATTTTTTTATTTAATTTTAGCAATATTATGATATAATTTATATATGCCTGTGTGATGGAATTGGTAGACGTGATGGACTCAAAATCCATTGGTAGCAATACCGTGTCGGTTCGAGTCCGACCACAGGCACCAAATTGATAATTACTCGAACTAGAAATAGTTCGTTTTTTTAAAATTTTAAATCGCATGGTCGAAAAGTGTCTGAATACATTGATAATTTTAATTTATAAATATAAATAACATCTGTTTATTAGTAAATTATATGG
>CALVYE010000008.1 GCA_944372025.1 uncultured Bacilli bacterium
TTTTCTTTATGTCTACTTTGTAAACTTCTAACATCACTTACATTTTTTACCCCTTTTTTCTTCCACTCGTATAAAATTTTATCTATATATCTAAGTGAACTTACTCCATTAAAGGTTGCTTCTTTTAAAGCTTCGATTATTATTTCATTACTGAATTTTTCATTTATCCATCCATTTATTATTTCATATTCCATTGGTGATAAAGTTCTTCCAAATTCATTTTCAAAAGTTTCAAAAAGACTTTTATCTGCAACTTCATCATCTTGATTCATAATATCTACTATCATCATAGATAATTTATTATAAAGCAAGTCTAAAGAAATAAATTCTTCCATAATCCCTATTTTATTTTTTTTAATATTTATAGATATCAGTTGCTTCTCACTTAAAGAGTTAAAAAGTTCAAGAAGCTTTGGTTGCTCCATATCTAGTTCCATAGATATGGATTTGGGATTAAAAGGAATTTCTCCTACATTTAATAAATATATAATTAAAAGGAATTCAGAAGGATTTATATTTAATTTTTTATAATTTGAAAATAAATATTTTGGAATACATAAAGTTCCTTGCTTCATAAATTCTATTAATTTATCTGATTTAGTAATTCCCATGTTACTACCCCCTACTTGTTTAATTTAATATTTTTGATAAATTCCCCTGTCAAAGCATCATAGTAAGAATATGTGAATCCATCCTTAGTATTTTTTTTGACTTCATAAATTAGTTTTTCATCTTTATATCCAAGTGTCGAGTTTTCTTCAAGATTAAATAACTTAGATTTTTCAACTTCTAAAATTTTGGTATAGTTTTTATTTAAAACTCCAACAAACTCAATATTATTTTTTTTGTAAAATACTATATAGTAAGCTTGATCTCCATAATATAATTGAATGTCAGTTATTTCAACATCTTTATTATTTTTTTGAAACGTCTCTCTAGCAGTTCTAATACTCTTGTCATGTCCTAGAGAACTAAAATTTACAATTAATAATATTAAAATTAAGGCAAATACTAAAATACATAATACTGTTATCAATATTTTTTTCATTAATATCACCTAATTAATTATAACAGTTTTATTTAATAATTGGAATAATTATTGTATCAAAACCATCTTTCATAATTTTTAGGGTTGCATATTCATATGGATTTATAGTATATATATCTATCCATTTTTCATATAATACTTCTTGAAGTTTTGTAGAAAGTCTATTGTCATTATTTTGGAATATAAGAGATACTTTATTTCCAAAGGTTATTTTAGTATCATTACTAAATTTATACATATATACAAATTCACAATTTATATTTTTTTCTATATTATTATCACTTACATATATACAAAAATCTTTATCATTATATTTAAATGTAATTAAATCGTTATTGTCTTCTTTTAAAAATTTACTTTTTACTCCATACAAATTCAAAATAACAGGAGTTACATTATAAAGATTTTTTATTTTGGGGATATTAAACTTTTTGAGTTGTTTTTTTAAAGTTTCATTGTTTTTATAATCTAAGATAATTAAATCATTGTTATTATCATTATCATTTATTAAAATTGCATTCATCCCTTTTTCTAAAATAAAAGTTATTCCGACTTCTCCTTCTTTATAAATTATATCATAACTATTATTAGATACTTTCATATCGTTTTTATTTATAAAAATTGAAGCTATTATTAAAATTATAATTATCAGAAATGTTATTTTTTTCATAATAAAAACACACTCCTAAATAAAGAGTATGTTTATTTATATTTTTTTATAATGTAATCTTTAATTTTTGTATTATCATTTTCTAATTTTTGATATACAATTTGTTTTTCAACATCTTTTATAACTTCACTAACCCATTTTCCAGGTTCTTTATCTAAAAGACTTATAACTTCTTCACCATCAATGTTTATTTCATTACGGTGATATATATCTAAAGTTTCATATATATGATAGATTTTTTTCAAATCTATATTTTTAATTTTAGCTACAATACTTGTTATATAACTTCCATATTTATATACTGTGTATCTATCTAAAATATTTATTTTTTCTTTTAAAATTTTATTTATTTTTTCAATTTGATCTTCTTCGTTTTTAGTAAAAGGATATACATCTAATACATCTAATTGAGCCCATATACCTAAAATATCATCTACAATTTTAACTTTTTTTAGATGTGGAAGATCGAGATATTTTTCTAATCCTAATTTTCTTATAAGCATAATACCATATTTGGAGTTTTTGCTTGAGAAAATTTTATCTAATTCTTCTTTTTTTCGCTCGTATGATAGATTTTTAAGATATTTACCAGTCTTTTTAATTGCATTTTTAGTTTTATTATCAAGTCTAAATTTTAATTTAGTTGCAAATCTTATACATCTTAAAATTCTAAGAGAATCTTCTTCTAATTTTTTATATGGATCTCCTACAACTTTTATTAATTTATTTTTTAAATCTTTAGTAGCATTTAATAAATCTATTACATCTCCACTACTTGTCATACATAACGTATTAATTGTAATATCACGTCTTAACAAATCATCAGAAAGTTTATCTATATATTGTATTTCTACAGGTTTTCTATTATCTATATATTGTATTTCTTTTCTAAAAGTAGTTATTTCAAAATTAACTTTTTGAAAGATAAGTTTAACACTACCATATTCTTCATTGGGTTCTGCTTCTTCAAATATCTCTAATAATTCTTTAGGCGTGGCATTTGTACAAACATCCACATCTACACTATCTATATTTAAAAGGTAATCTCTTACAAATCCTCCTACAATATAAGCTTTATATCCATGTTCTTCTATTTTCTTAAGTAGTTTTTTACTCGCTTCAAGCATATTATTTATCACCTAATCAATTATATCAAAAAATTTATAAATATTCTATTGCTACAAGAATTATATGTTAGTTATTTAAAAATATTTACAACTCATAATAAAAGACAATATATAAATATTGTCTTTAAATATTAATTTAATGCATCTTTTAATTTGCTTCCAGCTTTGAAAGTTGCAGCAACTTTTGCAGGAATTTGAACAGTTTCACCAGTTAATGGATTTCTTCCTTCTCTAGCAGCTCTTTTTTTAGCTTCAAAAGTTCCAAAACCTACTAATGTAACTTTTCCTTCTTTTTTTAATCCAGCTTTAATACCTTCCATAGTAGCATCTAATGCACGAGTTGCATCTGCTTTGCTTAATCCAGCATTTTCTGCTATAAATTCAACTAATTCTTGTTTTGACATTTTTAATTACCTCCTAAATTTTTTATTGTCATTATTAAATAAGCTTGTCTATGCTTATTACATTTATAAAATACCATGTTTTAATATATAAATCAATGTTTTTCACGTTTTTTTATTAAAAATAAATCATTTTTTTAAAAACTTACTAACGGTAACGTTATTTGTACCTTTGTTCCTTCATTTAAGGTAGATGAATACTCAATTTTTCCATGATGTCCATCTATAATTTCTTTGGATAAACTAACTCCTAAACCAGTACCACGTTTTTTAGTAGTGTAAAAAGCTTCATAGATTCTGTTTAGGGTTTCTTCATCCATACCTATACCATTATCGTTTATAGATATTATTATATTTTTAGATGTAGTTTTATAATTTATTTCAATTTTTCCTTCTTTTTTATTTTCTAAAGCCTCTATGCTATTTTTAAATACATTAATAAATACTTGTTTTAACCTATTATAATCTCCTTTTATGAATATTTCATCATCTTTTAAATCATAATACAATTTTATTTCTTTTGAGTCTATTAAGCTACTTAAAGAGTCTAAAACTTCTTCTAAAAGTAGTTCGATATCCATTATATCTAAATCTAGTTTAATTTTAGAAAATTCCATAAAGTCATTCATTATTGTTAAGGTTCTATCAATTTCATTTTTAATTATAGGGATAAATTTATCCACATGTTTAGGATTATTTTTATCAAACATATCTAAATAACCTTTACATACCGCAATAGGATTTTTTATTTCGTGGGTAATCTTAAAAAGTGATTCTCTTACTTGCTTATAATCTTCTATTTTTGATAACGATGCATGAATAGATGCGATGCTTTCGGCTTTATATAATAGTTTTATTATCAATAGAGAGATAATTGGAAAAGTAAAAACACTTACTAAAGTTAAATAACCGTTATTTATTCCATATATAAATTGAAAAACCATACATAACATTATAAAAATATAAGTATAGTTCTTTTTTAATTTTTTATTATTTTTGCTTAATAGGAAAATTACATAAAATAAGATGTATTCTAATATTATATATGTAGAATTAAAATTTAAAACATCAATACAATAGTAAGATATTATAAGAGATAAAATAATTCCACAGTATCCTCTTTCCTTTCTATAAGCTAAAAGTAAAGGTATATTGAATAGCATTACATAAGGATGTCCAAATTCAATGCATAAATATACAGAAGTAAAGAGTGCGATTTCAAGAAATAAATAATTATTTTTTTTAGAAAATGCTTCATTATATGAGACATAGAATAAATAACATAATATTGGAAAAATAATATAAATTATATTTACAATTAAGGTATTAAATATATCCATATAAAACTCCTCTTTTCTGTTTGTATTATATCGTAACATTAACTCTAAATTTGTCGAAAAATGTAGAAAAAATAAAAATCCTAGCTAAACTAGGATTTTAAAATTATTATAGACATTCTACAAAAGTATCATTTAAGCATTTTATTGCACATACGCAATCTAAATTGATTGTGAAGAATGAGTCAGTTGCAACAAATGGACTATTGCTTGATCTATCAGGATTTTCAGCAAGTACTCTAAATGTAGCACAGCAATCTTCCAATTTTTCAATTCTAAATACACATGAACAAGTATTTGGTTCTCTATTGCAGTCCATTACTTCTTTAGTTGTAGGCATACACCATGGAGTTCCATTGCCACAACAAGTATAAAGTGTTACTGGTCTAGTATTACAACTAACTGGTGTTCCACATCCTAACATTGGTTTATCACAAGTATCAAGACAAGTATCAGGACCACAAGCATTTTGTTGTAATATTAAAATAACTTTTAATATTTCATGGATGCATCCACAATCTTTTTTGTTTTTTTCACACATTTTATATTCCACCCCTTTTTCAATATTAGCTTATTCTGGAATGTTTAAAAAGTATACAACTATAACCTATTTTTAAGATAAAATACACAAATTATTAAAAGTATTTATATTTTTATTTTTTTATAGTATAATGTATATGGTGATTGAAAATGATATATCAATATATAATTATTGTTGCCGTACTTCTTATAGTTGCTTTTGCAATAGTAAAATTAAATAGAAAAGATATAAATATTGAAATGAATAAGTTGGTAACTTATTTAGGCGGAAAGAAAAATATATTAGATATCGAAGTTAATAAATCTAGATGTAAAATTACTCTTAAGGATATTTCTATTGTAAATAAGGAGGCTATTCAAAAGTTAGGTGCGAAAGGTATAGTTGAAATCGATAATCAACTTAAGATTATCCTTGGTAGTAATGCTAAAACTTTAAAAAAATATATTGATGAGTATATTTTAGATAATAAAAAATAAAAATCTACGAAGTTGTAGATTTTTTATTTTTTACTGAAGTCTATATCTTCGATATCTGCTATATTGATTATTTCATCATCTAAAGTTATTAAAGTAGAATTTGTTCTACCTATTAAGTTTTTTGTTATAATTTGACCATTTATTTTTATATCTGCTTTAACTTTATAAACATTATTTGGCGATTTAAAAAGCTTTATTATTTTTTGATGAATATCAGCATCTTTAACTACATTATTTAAATTATATTTTTCCACAATTCTTTTTTCATGTTCATTTTTATCAAGCATTACATCGTCTCTTTCAGAATAGTAATATTTTCGATTGTTTTGAACGTTTTCAATTTTATTTGCAAAAACTTTAGGTAATTTTTCTTCCATATAACCAACTCCTAATTAATAATATGATAAAAGTCTACAAAACTTTCGTTGTAAAAATGATGTTTTTGGTATATTATATTAATAGGTGATTTTCATGAAGAATGTATCTAGATATAAAGTGGAAAAATCAATATTAATTCCTTTAATAATTTTAGCCGTTATAAGTATTACTACTATTTATAGTGCTCAAAATTTATTAGATAGTTCTTACAGTACTTTGTATTTAAAACAAGCCATGTGGTTTTTTGTGGGATTTATTCTTGCGTATTTAATTATGTATATAGGAAATGATTTTTTATATCGTAATGTATATATTCTTTATATTATAGGTGTTTTAACTTTAGTTGCTCTCCTCTTTTTCGCACCTACTATAAATAATGCTAAATGTTGGTTTTCTATTCCTGGTATTGGAACAATTCAACCTAGTGAATTTATGAAAATAATTCTTATTTTAACACTCGCACGTGTTATTAATGATTTTAACGAAGAAAACGATAATCCAACAATAATGCAAGAATTTAAATTTTTACTTAAGGTTGGTATTATTGTAGGTATACCTGCTGTTTTAACTTTTTTACAACCTGATACGGGAGTAGTTTTTATCTATTTGCTTATTACGGTTTGTATGTTATTTGTTAGTGGAATAAGGTATAGATGGTTTTTAATTGTATTTGGTTTTCTATTTATTGTAATGGGAGCAGTTTTATTAACATACTTTTTAAATCAAGATTTATTTATAGATATTTTTGGGATAGATTTTTTCTATAGAATTGATAGACTTCTCGATTGGAAAAGTGGTAGTGGTATGCAACTTGAAAATGCTTTGATGGCTATTGGTTCAGGAGGACTTTTTGGTAAAGGTTTTGGTAATACTCCAATTTATTTTCCAGAGCCTCAAACTGATTTCATTTTTGCTGTTTTTGCAAGCAACTATGGATTACTTGGTTCTATTTCTCTAATTGGTCTTTTGATATTTTTAGATGTTAAAATAATAAATTTAGGAATTAAGAGTGTAAATAATACAAATAAATACGCTATTGCGGGTATTGTAGGAATGCTTTTATATCAACAAATTCAAAATATTGGTATGACTATTGGGTTACTTCCTATTACAGGTATTACACTCCCATTTATTAGTTATGGGGGATCTTCTCTTCTATCATATATGATAATGGCAGGAATAATTTTTAGTGTTAGTAATGAAAATTTAAGATATACAAATTAAGTGATTTAGTTACCCTAAATCACTTTTTCTAATTATGAAGGTTTTATATCCTTTATAAAAAGCATAGAATACATTTTCTAATTCTATATCTTGTTTTTTTAATATATTTAGAATCCAAGTACGATTTTTATTTAGATTTTTTAAAACATCATCTTGGATTTTACCATCTATTATTACTGCAAATGGATAGCTTGTAGGAATATTTAAGATATTTTTTTTGAATATTGATAATTGACCACTATTTTCTAACACTGCATATTCTACTTCTTCTAAGTTTTTCACACCATTAATACGTAATTGCATTAATAAATCATTAAGATTGTATTTTTGAATAGCCATTTCTTTGAAATTAATTTTGCCATTTTTAATTATTACTGCAGGTTTACCATCTAGAAAATCACGTGCTTTTGGCACATTTAAAGATATGTATGCAAGAATTACTTGTAAAAGGCAAAGTACCACGATTGGCAATAAGGAAAATAAAATACTTTTATCATAATTTTCTATACTAATCGCAACTAATTCTGCGATTAAAATAGATACTATTAAATCTATTATACCTAATTTTCCAACTTCTCTTTTGCCCATTATTCTATATACAATTAAAACAATGAAATAAAAAAACATAGTTCTAAATATAACTGGTATTAATTCCATAATATCACCCTAATATAATTATGGGGTGTTGAATATTTTTTTATTCAATATCATAGTATTTATTGGGTGAATTGAGATGTTAAAAATATATTTAAAGGATATTGGTTACATGTTAGGTACTATTATTATTGGAATTTTTTTGTTTACTCTTCTTAATTATTTTAATATTTTAAGCGATAAAATAATGAGTTTTATTAAAATTTTATTACCGATAGGTGTATTTGGGTTTGGAGGATTTTATCTTTCTAAAAACAGCTCTAAAAGAGGTATTATAGAGGGTTTAAAAATAGGTTTAATTTTAATAGCTTTTATGTTTTTAGTTTCTATATTGGGTTTAAGTTCTGGATTTGAGTGGAAAAGTATATTGTATTATTTAATTTTGCTTTTTGCTTCGATAATTGGAGGAATAATTGCAAAACAAGGAAAAGAAAATACAAAAAAATAAATTTTTACATTAATTAAAAGAGGATTAATTAAAATCCTCTTTTGCTTCTTAAAAATGGTGGTATATCTAAATCTGAATCATCAATTGTATCATCATCGTCATCATCATCTAAAATTGTTCTTGTATTTCTAATTTCTTCTCTTTTTTGAGTAGTATAAGATTGATATAATGGTTCCGCTTCATCTTCAAAACCTGTAGCGATTACTGTAACAATTACTTCATCAGTTAAATTTTCGTTAATAACCGCACCAAATATTGTATTGATTTCAGTATTAGCAGCATCTCTAACTACTTGAGCAGCATCTTCAGCTTCAAACAATGTTAAATTGCCTCCACCTGTAATATTAATAATTGCATCAGTAGCACCAGTTATAGATGTTTCTAATAATGGACTTGATACTGCTTGTTTAGCTGCTTCTATAGCTCTATTTTCACCTACACCAATACCAATACCTATTAATGCATTACCACGTTTTTCCATGACAGCTTTAACATCGGCAAAGTCAAGGTTAACTAAACCTGCTACTGCAATTAAATCTGAAATTGATTGAACACCACGTCTAAGTACATTATCAACTTCTCTAAATGCATCTAACATAGGAGTTGTTTTATCTATAATTTCTCTTAATCTATCATTAGGAATTACAATTAATGTATCTACATGCTTTTTAAGTTCTTCTAACCCATTCATAGCATGTTCCATTCTTTTTCTACCTTCAAAACTAAAAGGTTTTGTAACAATACCGACAGTAAGTGCGCCTAAATCTTGGGCAATTTCTGCAATTACAGGTGCAGCACCTGTACCAGTTCCACCACCCATACCACAAGTAACGAAAACCATGTCGGCACCTTTTAACGTTTCTTCTAATTCTTTTTTAGATTCCATGGCAGCTTCTTTTCCTATTTCAGGATTTGCTCCCGCACCAAGACCATCGGTTAGAGTCGCACCTAATTGAATTTTAATAGGGGCCTTTGAGGAATTTAAGACTTGTAAGTCTGTATTGGCAACAATGAATTCAACACCTTTTACTCCAGATTCTATCATTCGGTTGACTGCATTGTTTCCCCCACCACCAACACCGATTACCTTAATTTTTGCTAATTGGTCCATTTCTAATCCAAACATACTGTGCCTCCTTAATTATCAAAAAAATATCCGAATACTTTTCCAACAAAAGAATCATTGGAACCGTTTGATTTCTTTTTTGTAGAAACAAGTTCATCAACTTGTTCATCATTTAGCATAGAATATTCTCTACCTCTAAATTCAAGTTTTTTGTTAAAATATTTTATCATTCCTAAAGCTGATGAAAAGCGGTTTTTTCTAACACCTATAGTATTCATGTTAGCAATAGATATATTTCTACTACCAAATTCGTTAAGAAGAGTGTTAAAGCCACTAATTTCACTAGCTCCGCCTGTAATAATTATATAACTTATTTCTTTATTTGTTAAGTCTTTTATTTCATTTTTTGCAATTTTTATGATTTCCACAATTCTATCCATACATATTTCTGAGACTTCATATTGGTTAATTTTCATTCTTTCTCCTACGTTGTTTATAATATCAAAAGTCTCATTTACCTGTGAAAATCTCTTATGTGCGATTGCAAAATTTTCTTTTAATTTTTTACTATCTCTCAAATTTAATTTATATACATAAGTAATATCTTTATCAATATTTTTACTTCCTATATTTATAACTTTTGTATTCATTAATATACCTTTATTAAATACAGCTACTGTTGTTGTTTCAGCACCTATATTTATTATACCTGATACAGTACTATCTAACTCTTTATTTCTAAATTCGTAATAATCACCAATAGAATTAAAGGTTATATCTACTACTTCAACCCCAACAGCTTCCATAATGCTTATTACAGAATAAACATTTTTTTTAGGTGTCGTAATCATAATTGCTTTCACGCCTAATTTTTCACCTGTTAGTCCTTTGGGATCTCTTATTCCTGTTTCTCCATCTAAAGAAAATTCTATAGGATTTGCTACTATGAGTTCTCTATCATCTTCGATTTTATCATATACACAAGCTTGCAAACATTTTATTATATCATTCCCTGTTACTATATTATTTTCACTTTCAACATCTACATATCCATCTACTAAAGAAAATTCGGAATTATTTGAAGGAACTGATGCAAAAACTTTGGTTATTTTAATACCTAGCATTTTTTCTATACTGCTAATTGCTTCTTTAATAGATATAATTGCTTTTGCCGCATCTACTATAAGTCCGTTTTTAATTCCTTCGGAACTTAAAGAGGTAGAGGCTAAAACATTACATCTGTTATGATATATTTCAGCAGTGACTACTTTTATGGTATCAGAACCAATGTCAATACTTGTATATATTTTCCTCATAGTCTTCTCTCCTTATATTTTCATATTTATTATTATACAATATTATTGAAAAATTTCAAAGTATTTACCTGAATCTAAATATAGGATACCTTTTTTGTTTTCTAAGGTTGGCAAAATATCCATATAATAGTTAATTTCTTCTATTTTACTTAATGTTATATATGCATAATTTCCATCATTCATGGAAAATAAAAATCTTTCATTATCAACATCATTTGGTTCATATTTTATTTCAGAAATTTTCTCTTTAATATTATCGTCGATTTTAATAAATTTATCTATCAGTTTTTCATAAACTTTTTTATCTTCTACAGAATTTATAAGTGTAGGTATATTATTGAAAATATTTTCTAGTAAAACTTCGTTATTATTTTCTATAATTAATTTATTATTTGTTTTATTATAAAATAAAGGCTTGTACTCATCTATATATATGTATACTTGATTTCCAATTCTTTTTTTTACATCTACTTTTTTTATAAATGGACTAGTTTTAATTCTTCTTTCCATTTCATTAGAAGAAATACTTAAAATTTTAGGATAATTTTGAATTTTTGCAAGCTCCATTATATCATCATCACTTAAAATATCATTACCGATAATATAAATATTTTTAATATTAGAATTTATTACAGAATTAAAAAGTAAAAAACAAGAATACACTATTAAAACAATAATAACTAGAAAAATTATTATTGTCTTGATTTTTAATTTTCTTTTTTTTACTTTAACTGTTGTCATTAGAATCTACTCCCAATTAACGTATTCTTGTTCTTGTTTTAATTCTACCCCCGTTTGTTTTTTTATTTCATCTTTTATATAGTTAACTAAATTGTATATATCTTCAGATGTTGCTTTGTCATAATTTATTATAAAGTTAGCATGTTTTTTACTTACCATTGCCCCACCTATAGTTTTACCTTTCAAACCCGCATCTTCGATTAGTTTGCCTGCAGGAATATTTGTAGGATTTCTAAAAACACTTCCCGCACTAGGATATTCTAAGGGTTGAGTCATTAATCTTCTTCTTTTTCTATCTTCTACGATTTCCATCATTTCTTTTTTATCACCATGTTTTAATACTAGTTTTGCTTCTATACATATATAATCTTTATGCGTCTGTAAAAATGATGTTCTATAGTGAAAATCTAATTCTGCATTATATAGTGTTACTATATTTAAGTTTGGATCTATAGCTTTTATTTCACTTACAATATATCCCATATCGGAATTGTAAGCTCCTGCATTCATATAAATTGATCCTCCTACACTTCCAGGTATACCTGTTGCAAATTCTAGACCACTTAATCCTTTTTTTGTCATTTCGAGTGCGAGTTTCATAAGACTATATCCTGCACCTACAGTTACTACAGTATCTTCTAAAATAAGTTTATCAAATTCATCTAATTTAATAATAATTCCTTCAAAAGGTTTGGAAGAAAAAATTACATTTGAGCCTTTTCCTAGAACTTTGTATTTTATATTATTTTCTTTAATAAGTTTTAAAAGTATTTTTAATTTTTCTTCGTTTTTAGGAAATACTATACATTTAGCAATTCCTCCTATTTTATATGTATTGTATTTTTTTAAAGGTTCATCGATTAGTATTTTTCCTACTTTGTATTTATCGATAAGTTTAATTATTTCTTCCATTTACTTCTTCTCCTCAATTAAGTCTTTTAGAGCTTTATATATTTTATCTGAACTATTTTTGACTCCTATATCTTTTAGGTTTTCTTTTATTTTGTTATATTTAAGTTTATTTCTTAAAAGTTCATCAATTGTTCTTACTAGTTTATCACCATTTAAATCACTTTCTTCAATCATTACAGCCGCACCTTTAGAAACCAGGTCGCTTGCGTTTTTATATTGATGATTATCGGTTACATAAGGACTTGGAATAAATATTGTCGGTACTTCAAGAGCCATAATTTCACTCATTGTAGAAGCCCCCGCACGTGATACCATAAGATCAGTTACTTTCATAACACGTGCCATATTATCTATATAAGGTACAATTTTGACATTTTTAGGTGGTTTAATTTTTTCTTTAATTTCTTCATAATAATCTTTACCTGTTACAAATAACACTTCATAGTCTCTTTCATTAAACATTGGAAGCATTTTAGTTATTTTTTCATTAACTTTTAATGAACCAAGTGAACCCATAACAATTAAAACTAATTTTTTCTTGACATCTAAATTTAATTCTCTTTTATCAAACCTTTTTTGTTTTTTTGCATTATCTCCACATGGGTTACCTGTATAAATTATTTTGCTTTGATCTTTGAAATATTGTTTTGAACTTTCAAATGATATGGCTATTTTATCGGCGTTTTTTTCAAGATGACGATTAGATAAACCCGGAATACTATTTTGCTCATGTATAAAAGTTTTGTATCCTAATTTTTTTGCAGCATATATTACAGGAGCGGTTATATATCCTCCAACTCCGATAACGACATCAGGATTGAAATCTTTAATAACTCTTTTAGCTCTTTTTATTGCGTTTACATAGTAATACATTGTCTTAATATTCGATAGACTTAATTTTCTTTTTATTCCATACATAACAAGCGGCATATAACTTATGTTATATTTAGGTATTATTTCTTTTTCCATTCTATTATGGGTACCAATATATAGAATATCACTATTTGGTTCTTCTTCTTTAATTTTATTTATTATGGCTAAAGCTGGATAAATGTGTCCTCCAGTTCCACCACCACATACGATTGCTCTCAAAATATCCACATCCTTAAAATGATTATATCATATTATATGGGTTTTAGCTTAAAAAAGCAACTAATATTTACAGTATATGTAATGTAATTAATTTTTAAACATATATTTATATAGGTGATTATTGTGAATATAATTTTATATAAAGATACACTATATAATACTCAAGAATTACATAATGAGGTTACTTCTAATGATACTTTAAATGGATTTGTTTTAACTGCATCAATGACAAAAGATGAAAAGATTATTGTATATAATTTTGCTTCTAATACTAATGCTTATACTAATAATATTCAAAACGAAAATTTAAATGTGCTTAAAGAAAATAGTTTTGTAGAAATTCAATATTTTTTAAAATATTTTACAAGTTATAAAGGTAAAATAATTATTAATTTAATTGGATATCCTGATTTAATTACTAAACCTAATAAAAATGAAATTTTTGTTAGAAAGATGAAAAAGATATTAGATATGTATCCTCATTTAAATATATATATTTGCAGCGCTTATGATGATGTTATTACTTTTATAAATAAATATTTGGATAATAATATTAAAAAGGGTATGCTTGTTTATAAAGGAAATTTGAATTATTATGATGTAGACTTTTATATTATACCTTACGATATGTTTGATACAAAAATTGTTTTTCAACAATTAAATTTAAAAAAGGAAATTATGATTTTCCTGCAATTTACAGAAGATATAATCACGCTTACAGATAATTTGAATAGTAAAAAAGATTTATTGAGTAATATTAGCGATGTAGAAGCTAATAAGTTATTTCATATTGTTACTAATAGTCCAAGAGTAATGGACATAGTATTAAATAAAACCAAAATTTCACATCATTTTAAATAATTTTAATTTTTTAATAGATTTTCAATTTTTGATTTTATTGTTTCATAATCAAAATTCATATGTTTTAAAACATCTTCTTTTTTACCACTAACTCCAAAATTTGTAACATTTATTAAATATTTTTCTCCATATACAAATTGTTCTAGTCCGATAGTGTTAGAAGCTTCTAATACTATTTTTTTAACTCCAACAGGTAAAATTTCGTTTTTATATTCTTCAGACTGTTTCATAAAAAGATTTAATGATGGCATACTTACAACACGAATTCCTATTTCTTTATTTTCAAGTTCTAGTGATATTTTTACTGCTAGTTCAACTTCACTACCTGTTGCGATTATTATTCCGTTTAGTTTTCCTTTTTCTTTTTTTATTACATATGCTCCATATTCAGTTTTTTTAGGGTTTGAATTTTCTTCTAACATTACATTATTTCTCGATAAAACTAAACATGATGGAGATTTGGTTTGATTTAGATTTATTATACATCCTTCTAATTCTTTAGCGTCACATGGTCTATATACTGTAAGGTTTGGTATGCTTCTAAGCATTGTTAATTGTTCTACAGGTTGGTGTGTTGGTCCATCTTCTCCGATATTTATAGAATCATGAGTGAAAACATATGTTACTGGTAAATTCATTAAAGCACTCATTCTAATTGCAGGTTTTAAATAATCAGAGAAGCTTAAAAATGTTGAGCCAAAGGTTCTAATATTATATAAAGATATTCCATTTAGAATTGCTCCCATTGCATGTTCTCTAACTCCAAACCATATATTTTTACCTTTATAGTTATTTTTAGAGAAGTCCCCTCCATCATTTATATATGTCTTTGTAGAACTAGAAAGATCTGCACTTCCACCTATTAGAAGTTTATTAGTTGGTGCGATTAAATTTAACATTTTACCATTTGTAACTCTTAGGGATTCTTCTAAATCGTTGTCAAATTTTTTTGGTAAATTAGTTAGGTCTAATTTAGGTATTTCTCCATTTAGAATTTTAAAATCTCTTCTTGTTTCATTACCTACTAAATCTATATATTCTTTATACATGTCATTCCATTTGTCATAGACACTATTTATTCTACTACCTATCATGTTTCTAAATTCGTTAACAGCATCATTAGAAGGTGCGAAAGGTATATTTCTTATTCCTAGTTTTGTTTTTAGTTGTTCAATATCTTCTTTGCTTAAAGGTGCTCCATGAGTTTTATTTGTTCCTTCTAATAAAGATCCTCTACCAAGTACAGTTTTAACTTCTATTAAAGTTGGTTTATCACTTTTTTTTGCCTGGGTTATAGCTTTATCTATATCATCTATATTTTCACCATTTTTTACAAGAATTGTATTCCAATTTAATGCATTAAATTTTTCTAATACATTTTCTGTAAAGGTCATATTTGTTTTTCCATCTAAAGATGTATCGTTTGAATCATATAAAACAATTAGATTGTCTAGTTTTAGAGTACCTGCTAATGAAGCGGCTTCATTAGATATTCCTTCCATTAAATCGCCATCTCCACATAATACATATATATTGTGGTCGAATATGTTGTATTGTGTATTATTAATTTTTTGATTATAATTTGTCTTTAGATATTTTTCTGCAATTGCCATACCTACACTTGATGCAAATCCTTGACCTAATGGTCCCGTAGACATATCAACTCCTGGGGTTATATTTATTTCAGGATGTCCTGGAGCTTTTGAATCAATTTGTCTAAATTGTTTTAAATCCTCTAAAGATATATCAAATCCTGCCATAAAAAGTGTCGAGTATAGAAGTGCGGATCCATGCCCTGCTGACATAACAAATCTATCTCTATCAAGCCATTTATCATCTTTAGGATTTATTTTTAAATGTCTTGAATATAGTGTATAAATTATTGGTGCAGCACTTAAAACTATACCTGGGTGACCACTTCCTGCTTTATCAATCATATCAATTCCTAAGACTTTGATTGTATCTACTATTTTTTTATCTATTGGATTCATATTATGTAAACCTCTCATTCTAAATTAATTATACAATATATAGTAAAGATTTGAAATATATGATTTGAAACTTTCTTATATTAATGATAATTTAATAGAAAAACAAAAGATACCAAGATATATTTCTTAGTATCTTTTTGTCAAAATATTATATATTTAATTTTTCTTTAACACTAGCTTGTATCACTACTTTGTTTGGGAAGCCTTAGTATAAAATTAACTTAGAGAGTAGATTATACTTTTCACATCTAAATAAATCATAACGTACTTTATTCAAAAAAAACACCTAATTTCTTTCTTAAGAAATTAGGCCAATTGATTTAAGGCTTCGTAAGTTTCTTAAATACCAATCAATAGTATTATATGTATTATTAATTTAAACTATACATTAAGATAACCCATTATTTTTAAAATTACACTAGCATCTATTGATTTAATAGATTCTTTTAATTTTTTATATTCTTCATTAACTAGATTTATTAAATCCTTGTAATCTTGTTCATTTAGAAATTTTTCCATACTTCTAATCAACATATATAAATTTGTTGAATTGTTATTTACTTTATATGTACTATCTATTAATTTAAAAGTCATAAAAAATTTGCTATGAAAAGAAAAGAGCCTATCTGAATGAGCACAAATATTTCTTGCCAACGTCATATTAACTAGGATTTGTTTTAATAATTTTGGAGATATATTAAATTTTTTTGCTATTTCATTTCTAACCGATTGTTTTAATAATCCATACAATCTACTTACTTGACCAAAAGACAATATTTTAATTGCAACAAACGGAGGCACAAAACCATAAGTTTGATCGTAATGCGTAATAGCTGGATGTTTTCCTTTATTCGTGTCTATTTCATCATTTATCGAATTAATTATATTATTTATATCATTTTCATCTGCTAATTCATCAAAATTTTCTTTATTAAGATAACTATTAAGTCCATAATTTTTAGCAAGTATATTTCCCATTATGCCTCTTATTTTCAATTCAAGTTCTAAGGCATACTTTAAAAATATAGTTCTTATATTTTTATCAAACTTGTATAAAGAATATATTTCATCGAAGTGAACATTTTCAAAATATGTATTATCATCTTTTTTAAACACATATTTATATGTATTAACAACAGAATAATAGGAATAATTATCTATTATATTCATGGCTATATTTTTATCATCGATAATTACATTTTTATTTTCTAAATGTTCTATTAATTCTTTGTTGTTTTTGTATTCCTTCATATATAATGTTCCCCATAAATAAAAATTGACTCAGGGCTTCATAAGTTTCCTGAGTACTAATCGATATAAGAATATCAGATATTAATGCTGTTGTCAATTGTTTTTCAGAACTTTTATCATTTTCTATTTGTCCATTTTTTCACGAACTGCTGCTTGTGCAGCTGCTAGACGTGCTAGAGGTACTCTAAATGGTGAACATGAAACATATGTTAAACCTAAGCTATGACAGAATTCTACACTTGATGGTTCTCCTCCATGTTCTCCACATATTCCTAATTTAATGTCTGGTCTTGTTTTTCTTCCTTTTTCAACAGCAATCTTCATAAGTTCTCCAACACCTTCTTGGTCTACTTTAGCAAATGGGTCAGATTCAAAGATTCCTTTTTTATAATAATCATCTAGGAATTTACCAGCATCATCACGGCTGAATCCATAAGTCATTTGTGTTAAATCATTTGTTCCAAAACTGAAGAATTCAGCTTCTTCTGCTATTTTATCAGCAGTAAGTGCAGCTCTTGGAATTTCTATCATAGTACCTACATGATATTCTAGATTTACGTTATTTTCTTTTATAATTGCATCGGCAGTTTCACACACTATGTTTTTAACAAATTTAAGTTCTTTAACGTCTCCAACAAGTGGGATCATAATTTCTGGTACTACATTTAAGCCTTCTTTATTAACATTTATAGCAGCTTCTATAACAGCCCTTGTTTGCATTTTTGCAATTTCTGGATATGTAACTGCAAGTCTACATCCTCTATGTCCCATCATTGGATTGAATTCTTTTAAAGATTCTACTCTAGCTTTTAAAGCTTCAAATGTCATTCCTAGACTTTCAGCAAGAGGTTTTATTTCTTCATCAGTATGAGGTAGGAATTCATGTAGAGGTGGATCTAGGAAACGAATGGTTACTCCATATCCTTCCATTGCTCTAAATAGTCCTTCGAAGTCTTCACGTTGATATGGTAATATTTTAGATAAAGCTTCTTCTCTTTGTTCTAGAGTTTCAGCAGCAATCATTCTTCTAAAATTAAATATTCTATCAGTTTCAAAGAACATGTGTTCAGTTCTACATAGACCTATTCCTTCTGCACCAAATTTGCGAGCTTGAATTGCATCTTTTGGTGTATCTGCGTTAGTTCTAACTTTTAGTTTTCTTGCTTCATCTGCCCATGTCATAAAGGTTTCAAAGTCTCCACTAATTTCTGGATCTACAGTCTTAACTTGTTCACCATAAACATTACCTGTTGAACCATCTAGGCTCATGTAGTCTCCTTCTTTATAAGTTTTACCATCTTTAGTAGTTACGGTTTTACTTTCTTCATCTATTCTAAGTTCTCCACAACCACAAACACAGCAAGTACCCATACCACGAGCAACAACAGCGGCATGGCTTGTCATTCCTCCACGAATTGTTAGGATACCGTGTGCGATGTTCATTCCTTCGATATCTTCAGGGCTTGTTTCAAGTCTTACAAGTAAAATATCTTTTTCACCTGCTTTAGAAGCATTAATTACATCTTCTGCAGTAAAGTAAATTTTACCTGTAGCAGCACCTGGTGATGCGGCAAGTCCTTTTGCTATAACTTTAGCTTCTTTTAAGCTTTGAGCATCAAAATTTGGGTGTAATAGTTGATCTAATTGTCTAGGTTCTACTTTAAGTAATGCTTCTTCTTTGCTAAGCATTCCTTCATTAACTAAATCAACTGCAATTTTTAAGGCAGCAGCGGCAGTTCTTTTTCCGTTACGTGTTTGTAACATGAATAACTTACCATTTTCTATAGTGAATTCCATATCTTGCATATCTTTATAGTGGTCTTCTAGAATTCCACATATTTTAACAAATTCATTATAACATTCAGGCATTACTTCTTTTAGAGTATCTATAGTTTGTGGTGTACGAATACCTGCAACAACATCTTCACCTTGTGCATTCATTAAATATTCACCATATAGTTTCTTTTCTCCTGTTGCTGGATTACGTGTGAATGCAACACCAGTACCACAATCATCACCACGGTTACCATAAACCATTTCTTGAACATTGACGGCAGTACCCCAACTAGATGGAATGTCGTTTAATCTTCTATAAGTGATCGCACGATCATTATTCCAGCTTCTAAATACAGCTTTTACGGCTTCTAAAAGTTGTACTTTTGGATCTTGTGGGAAATCAACACCTGCATGTTTTTTGTATTCTTCTTTGTAGATGTCTACAACTTCCATTAAATCTTCAGCTGTTAAGTCAGTATCAAATTCTACACCTTTTTCTTCTTTTATTTTATCAAATAGTCTTTCAAATGAGCTCTTAGGAAATCCCATAACTACATCTGCAAACATTTGAATAAATCTTCTATAGCTATCATATACAAATCTAGGATTTTTAGTAGCTTCAGCAAATCCTTTTGCTACATCGTCATTAATTCCTAGGTTAAGTACAGTATCCATCATACCTGGCATTGATGCTCTTGCACCACTTCTAACAGATACTAATAATGGATTTTTTTCATCTCCTATTTTTTTGCCTGTAATTTCTTGAAGTTCATCAAGTTTTTCAAAAATTTGTGATTCTATATCACTAGATATTACTTGTCCATCATCATAATATTTTATGCAAGCTTCAGTTGTGACAGTAAAACCTCTTGGAACTGGTAAACCTATATTTGTCATTTCTGCTAGGTTTGCACCTTTTCCTCCTAATAAATCTCTCATAGATTTATTACCTTCACTAAACATATAAACATATTTTGACATAATGTCTGCCTCCTTCTACGTACATATTTATCATAACAAAATAAAGAAAACTGCACAATAATTTTTATGCAGTTTCGATTATTTTTATTAATTTTAGTCAAGATTTTTAACATTATTTTTAATTTCAAAATAACATTTTGGACACATGCTTTCATAAGTTACATTTTCAAACCCATCAATTGCAACTTGATTTCCATCAAAAACATAATTATCATTTACTTTTCTTACGTTTATTGTTGCTTTATGTCCACATTTACATATAGTTTTAATTTCTTCAAGTTTATCTGCAATTTCTAAGAGTCTAGCGCCTCCTTCAAAAGCATTTAATTTAAAATCACATCTAAGTCCATAGCATATTACTGCAATATCTAATTCTGCAGCAATTAATAAGAGTTCATCAATTTGTTTGGCTTCTAAAAAATGGGCTTCATCGATTAATAAACAATTTATATTTTTATGGTATTTTCTAATAAATTCATATAAATTATCCCCATCTTCAATAAAATAATCTATCTTTCTTTTTGCGCCTATTCTAGATACAACATAGTTATCTCCTTTTTTATCTGTTTTAGGTTTCATAACTAAAACTTTCATTCCTAAACTTTCATAATTGTGTGCAGTTTGAATAAGTATAGTGCTTTTACCAGAGTTCATTGCTCCATATTTAAAATATAATTTTGCCATTAACCTTTAGTTCTCCATCCTTTATTCATTAATCCATTGTTATTGTTTACATTTTGAACTCTACTCATACGTTGTTCTTTGTATAATTCATTGGTTATAAGTCTACTTGTTTTTAATTTATTGGGTTGTAAAACATTATTCTGTGAACCTAATGTCATATTTCTTTTTGGAATTAAAGGGGTTCTATTAGGTAAACCATTTCTATTTAATCCATCCATATTATTATCACCACTTTAATATTATCATATTCAAATTTTATTTTCTAGCTCTTGGATGTGATTTTAAATATATGTTTCTAAGTCGTTCATTTGTAACATGGGTATATATTTGAGTTGATGATAAAGATGAATGACCTAATAGTTCTTTTACAGTTAATAAATCGGATCCATTTTCTAAAAGATGAGTTGCAAATGTATGTCTTAAAGTATGGGGAGATATATGTGTGTTTAAACAAGCTTGTTTTATAATTTTGTCAATTATCAATCTTATACCTCTAGTTGTAATATTGTTACCATTAGCGTTTAAAATTAGGTATTCATTATTTTTGCCTTTTAATAATTCGTTTCGTCCATTATTTAGGTATTCTTTTAAAGCAATTTCAGCATATGTTCCATATAAAACTATTCTTTCTTTATTTCCTTTACCTAAAATTTTAATTGATTTATCATCAAAATTAATATCATTTATCTTAATATTTACTAGTTCTCCAACTCTTACTCCTGTATCATATAATAATTCTAAAATAAGAGAATCTCTTTTTCCTAGAACAGTTTTTGTATTTGGAACATTGAATATTTTTTCTATGTCTTCATTATATAAAAATTTGGGAAGTTTTTTTTCTTTTTTTGGTGATGAGATTAGCGAAAAAGGATTTATTTTTACTATTTCTTCATTATGAAGATATTTAAAAAAGCTTCTTAATGAACTAAGTTTTCTAGATACAGAATTTCTTGAAAACTTTTTATTGTATAAATCCATTAAATAAAATCTAACAATTGAATAATTTACTTCTTTTAAATTGTCAATATTTTCTTTATTTAAAAATTCTAAAAATTCTTTAATATCATTTTCATAATTTATTATTGTATTTTCCGAATATCCTTTTTGATAATTTAAATATTTTAAGAATAGTTTGACTTGTTCTTCCATGCTATCACCTACTTATATTTTATCGTAAATAAAAGAAAAAGGCTAGAAATTAGCCTTTTAAATCATCAATTATTTCAATACCATCTTCATCGGTATGAAGAATTTCTTGATTTTCATCTTGAGAATCATCAGGAGTATTTTGATCTTCCTGTGTTTCAACATTAGTTTCTTGAGTTACTGGTGTAGACATTTCAACAGTATTATCAGTTACTTCTTCGTTGCTTTCATTTGAATTTTGTGGTTCTTGAACTTCTTTTAATTCATTTGTTTCAGGTTCTACAGATTCAGTAGTTGTTGCTTCTTCATTAGGTATTACTACACTAGGTGTACTTGCGATTACTGAAGGATTTAACTCGGAATTATTTACTACAATGGTTTTTTCTAATTCTTCATTTTGTTCCGGTTGTTTTTCTTCTTTATTTTTTTTCTTCTTCTTTTCTTTTTTTGGAGTATCTCCATTTTTCTTTTTCTTCTTTTTAACAATTACTATGATTATTATAGTCATAACTAATAATGAACCTATTCCACCTATAATAGTATACATTATTATGTTGTCAGCTTTTTCTTTATCAATAGGTGCATCAAAGTCAGATGTAGATAAAACATATTCGCCTAACTTTTCAATTTCAAATTCTACATATCCGTTTTTTACAGTCAATTTTTTTGAACTTTTTTCTAATCTATTAGTTTTTTCATTGTAATAATATAAATATAATATATCTTTATTTTTAAAATTATCTCCTACAAATACTTTTACAGTAATATTTCCTGGTAATTCATCTTTACCGTCAAAATTTAAATACATAACTTTAGCATTTCTAGTTAATAAAGTAATTTTAGTTCTGTTATCACTTTTAAATGTCATTCCATAATTGAAATCGATATCTTCATTTTTTATGTCTTTTCCTCTTATTGTAATTGAATATAAAATATCTCCATCTTCATTTGTAATTTCATATATAAGAGTTTTTTCATATTTTTTAAGTGCTTCTGATATTCTTTTATCCATTATTTTGTTTTCTTCATCTTGATTTACACTAACATATATATAATTTTCAGTACCATTTTCTATTTCTTCTAAGATTGTATTTAAATCATTATCAACTATATTTTTTACATCTTGTCTAGTAACTAATAATTTATATTCTTTAGTACTACCATCTTCTGCAGTTACTGTTATAGTAAATGTATTTACTCCTATTTCTAATTCTTCAGGGCCTTTTACAGTAGCACTCGATTTTGTGTCTTCTAATTCGTATTTTAAATCTACAGTTTTTACTTCATTTTTAACAATCAGAGAATAAGTTGATTTGTCTTGTTCAATATTTATTACCTCTCCATTGAAGGTTATACTTTTTAGGAAATGATTATCGGATTTATCTGCTTGAGGTCTAGTTAGATTTATTGTATATGTTTTTTTACTGCCATTAGCAGAGGTTGCAGTAATTTTTACTGATTTAGTTTCTCCTTCATTTAAAGTTTGTTCTCCAGTACCTGAAATTTTAGTTCCATTTGGTGCGGTTGCACTTATATTTGTTTTATCAGAATTTATTGTTGCATTATAAGTTGTAGTACTTGGATTAAAGGCAGGTGACAATTCACCATTTGTAAGTGTTATATTTGATAGTTCTACATCTTTTACATTTATGTTTACAGAACCTAACCCTGTAGATGTACCACAATTTCCTACAGAATCAACTTTTACAGTTGTTGTACCTGGAGTGATTGCTTTGAATTCTATTCTAGAATTAGATTGTAAATTTTGAGTTTTTACGGTTAGAGATAAAGGATTTCTCGTAAAATTATTTACATCTTTTACATCAACTAATGAAAGCTTATTTGTATCATAACTTATATTTATTGTACAAGTTCTATCACTTGAAGTTTCAAGATTTGTAAGTATTACAAAACTATCATTAAGTTCAGGATTTAGATTGTCTGTACTTAAGGTAACTTTATTGGTATCTTCTGCAAAAACATGCGTATTAAAACACAAAAAAGCAAAGGTTATTAAAAAAAATATCAACCCGATTTTTTTATTCTTTTTCATATTCATGACTCCTATTCACTAGGGTAAATGAATTTATAATTCCCTATTCTGATTTAATTATATAGTATTTTTAAATTTAGTACAAGATTTGTTGAATAAAAAAATTTTAAATATACAAAAAAATAGTCAAATGACTATTTTGTTTTTCTTATTAATAATTTTTCATACCATCCTTTTTTATATTTTAAGGATATAAAACCTATAAATGATATTACTGCTGCTCCAATACAGTCTACTATAATATCTTTCATCGTATCACTTAAAGCTGCTCTTCCTATAAGTAAAGTTCCATCTTCTAAAGCAAATTTTTGCATGTTTAATCCTAATATTCCATCAAAAGAAAATTCATATATTTCCCATAAAGCACCTAGAGTTACAGCAAAACAAAAAGCAAATATTGAAATAAATAAGGGAGTTAATTTAAACTCTATTCTTTTTTGATTATTAAGTAAAGAAATAAATGAAAAACCCAAAGCTCCAAGCATAGCGCCACTAAATGTATGTAAGATTGTATCCCAATGTGGAACATTATAGTAAAAATTTCTTACTTCTCCTAAAAATATCGCACAGTATAAAAATATCATAAAAATAATATACATGTTTGATGGTATTTGTAATTTCAGCTTTTTAGAAATTATACTTGGAAGAATTAAAGCAAAAACTCCTAATATACATTGGATGAACATTAAAATATAATCACTTTTTACACGTGTAGTCGCACTTACATCACTAGGTGCGACTGTAGGTGCGGTAAAAATTCTATATAAGACAAATCCTAAAGGAATAATAAAACTAAGTAAAACTATTATGAAGATTCGCTTTCCCCATACTCCCTTTTTTATCTCTTTTTTATTTTTTTTCATTCTAACACCTACTTCTACATTTAAATAAATATTAATTAAGACTCTCTTTTATTACTTTTGCAAATCTTTCTATGGATTTTTGATTAATTTCTATCGATAATTTATTTTTTGAATTTGAAATTGCTTTCATAATCATTTTATCAAAAGAACTACATTTATCTAAAACAATTTCACCTCCAAAAGTATCATATATTATAGCTTTTTCTAAAATATCTTTAGGAAAATTATTTTGAAAATATTGTTCTTTATTTTCTACTAAACCACAACATATATAATAAGCTGTATTTTTATTTAGTAATTTTAATTTATTGTCCTTAATAAATCTTTTAACTTTTTTAGATAATAATCCCATTCTAATATTTCCCCCTATTATAATAGTTTTATAATTATTTAAATCTATATTTTTTGAACTACTTAAATTTACTACATCAACAAGTTTTAAAATGTTAGCAAGTTTATATGCACATTTTTCAGTTGTACCACTTTTACTTGCATAAACGATTAGTATTTTGTTCATATTTTTTTACCTTTCCTTACTTTTTAACTATATTAATTATATTAGTATGCAGTATAAAAATCAAGAAAAAATAACAAAATTTGGTATATAAAATAAAAAATTTGGATAAAAATATTTTAATTTTTTTACATTTTGTTTTTTGCATATATTTTGAAAATAATCTAAACTTTTTTTGGTGATGACATGGAAATTTCAATTAAAGAATTTATTAAGGATAAATTTTTAGATTTAAACTTCAGTTCTTATAAATTGATTATAGATGTTTCTAAAGAAGAATTTATTAAAAATATTAAATTTTTATTTTTAGAACTACTTTATACTCTATATTTTAATGATAAGAAAGTAAAAATTGATGATTGTTTTAATTTTTATTCCAATAATAATATTTATATCGATTATAAATTTATACATGATGATGCTGAATTACTAGATACATATTTATATTTAGAAGCGTGGTATAGGTTATGTTTTGAAATTGATAAAACAAATAAATTAAGTTTTAATAGCATATATGAACTAGAAAATTTAAATGAGTTTCAAGAAAAAGCTGTGAAACATATTAATGGACCTTTTAGACTTTTAGCACCTGCAGGAAGTGGAAAAACGAAAACATTAATTAACAGAATTTTAAATTTAATTAATAACGGAATTAGTGAAGAAAATATTTTGGCGCTCGCTTTTAATAAAAAAGCCGAAATTGAGATGACTGATAGATTGCAAAAGTTTGGTATAAATAATTTAGAAGTTAGAACTTTTCATTCATTTGGAAATCAACTTCTCAAAAATAATTGTGATTTGGAATTTGGAGGAGATGATTCAGAATTCATCAATAAATGTATTTTGGAAGAAATTTTATTTAATAAAAATATAGACATAAAATATGTAGATGATTATTTAAAGTTGTTTTCCAAATTTAAAAATGAACTTACTAATAAAAACGATATGATTTTAAATGGAAAAAACATTTATAACATTTTTATAGAATTTATTGATAAATTAATAGAAGAAAAAATATATGGATTTGATGATATGATTTATTTTACTTTAAAATTAATTTTGGAGAATGGGAAATTAAGAAATAATCTTCGTTTAAAATATCAATATATATTGGTAGATGAAGCCCAAGATTTAAATAATTCACAACTATTGTTGATAAGACTTCTTTCTCTACCTAAAAATAATTTATTTATTGTTGGAGATGATGATCAAACTATCTATAGTTTTAGAGGCGCAAATGTAAGTGGTATTTTAAACTTTGAAGAAAATTATTCATGTTGTATTACTGAAACTTTAAAAATTAACTATAGATCTAAGGCAAACATTATTGTTAATTCTAAAAGATTTATAGATAATAATAAAAGCAGAATTTATAAAGAGATTATTCCATTTAACAATGAAATGGGAGATATTGAACTATTTGTTGGCAAAAATATTATTTATGAGTGTAAAAAAATAGTTGAATGGATAAAAGAGCAACAATTAAAAGGAATTCCAAATAATGAGATCGCTATTTTGTACAGATATCATGAATATGAATATATGTTAAAAATGTATCTTTTAATAAATAAAATTCCTATTGATTCTAATGATAATTGTTTTAAAATTTTTGATGATGTGATGCCGTTTTTGAATTTTGTTCTTGGTAAAGGAAATTATAATGATTATAAAAAAATAATTAATATTAAAAAATATTATATTGATGATAGTGAACTAAGAAAAATTACTGATGATCAAAAATTTTTAAAATATTTAAAGAAAAACAATTTAGCTTTTTTAGCATTAAAACTAAAAATATATAGAAATATATTAAGAAAAAAAGATGTTAATTTTAAGCATTTTATTTTATCTTTCCATTTGGATAAATATATTATAGAAAAATTTGATGATATAAACAGAAATATTCTTAACAATATTTTGAATGCTTTAACATCTTATGGTAAATTAAAAAAAATTTATGAATTGTTTTTAAATAATAACAATAAGGAAGTTTTGAAAAAAGAAAATTGTATTGTTTTATCGACTATTCATAAAGTTAAAGGTAATGAATTTAATAGTGTATGTTACTATCATTTGATTACACCAAAATGCGATATTGAAGATGAAAGAAAAGTAAGTTATGTAGCTTTTACGAGAGCTAAAAATAACTTACTTATTACGACAGTTAAAAATGATGAATTAAAATTTGTAAAGGAATATATGGGTATTAAATAATTTTAGATGTTATTCTCTAATGTTTCTTTCAAATTCCCTGAATCATCAAATCTTCCTAAAATAATTCTTTTACAATTAAATCTTCAGAATGTAAATTATTGTTTTTACCCAATAATAGATTCTCATAAAACTTAATTAAATAACTTTTATCTTCTTTAATATTTAAATAATTATTGAAGTAATTACTTCTAACTAGTGCATTTCTAAAATATACTGATTTATCTTTAAATAATGAATTATCTACGTTATATCCTAGACTAATTAAATATTTTTCTATGAACAGTGTTGTTGTTCTAGTGTTCCCTTCTCTAAAAGGATGTACTTGCCATATATTAGAAGAAAAATCAGTAATATTTTTAATAACTTCTACAATAGACATATCCTTATAGTTTTTATCTTTTTCTAAACTAATATCATATTCTAATGATTCTGTTAGAGTTTTTGACTCTCCATAAGCAACAGAATCATTATTTAATATTTTTTCATGTTTAGAAAAATCAATTTTTCTAAACTTCCCTGCAAATTCATAAACATCTTGAAATAAATATTTATGAATATATTTTAAATAATCTACTGATAATTCAAAATTATTTTGTTCTAACAATTCAACAATTCTCATAGATACAAAGTCACACTCTAATTCGTTATGATTAATACTATTTTGTTTTCCTTTTATGGTGTAATATTCTCTTAAACTTTGTTCTACTTCTTCTATTGTTAATTCTCCCAAAATATTTTTTTCACTAATTTTTTTTAGATAATTAGATGGCTTTAAATTATCTACTTGTTGCAAACCTATAGCCATATCCCATTGTAACTGTTTTATATAGCCTTTAGGTTTTGTTTCTTCTTGATAGGGATTCATGCTTGAATCTAAATCTTTTTCACTCATATCATAACACCTAACATTTCTATATCATTGTAACATATTCTTAGTATTTTCTAAAGTACTCTTTGCAATTATACAATAAGTAGTAGTATGTATAAATAACTATATCTAACAATAATATCACCATTGACAAAATCTTATTTAATAGCATATTTTCCTTACTAAATTTCATACTGTCAAGCCTTTCCTTGATAAGAGAAAAAGCTAGGATTTCCTACCAGAATTCCTAGCTTTTATCTATTAAACAAAAAGATTTGATTTTTCCAAATATAGAGCAATTCCAAAAGGAGCAAGTAAGTTATTTAAATATACATATTAGACAACATTTCACTATACTTTTTTACTATACCTTGGTTTTCATCTATTACTTTTTTTAATATTTCCGAGATGAATTTCATAGCCTTGTTAAAATCATAGCATATCTTATATAATAAATATGGTTCTGGTACTCTTAGGTGCAAACCAATATCACTATTGCTCGAAATCGCTGTCACGGATAAAGAATATCTATGTGTGCTAACATTTCTTAAATTGTTTATATAATTATGTACCCCAATATCTATATCCGTATTTTCACTCTGCTCTTCAAATAAGTAATTATAAATATCTTCTAAATTAAATAAATCTTTATATTTTTTTTCATTATATAAACCTTTAAAAAAACGATTACAATATATATCTTTTGGATGTATATTTTTGTCCGAATAGATATTATATACTTGGGCTAAAGCATCCCATAACATCTCAATTCTATAAAGTGTATCTTCTAAATAATAATAACACACAAATTCATCATTGTTTAAATTATTATTAAACATATTGAATTCCTTAGGGTCAACTTTTTCACAGAATGTAATTGCATAACATATAGAAAGTTTAATTTTTCTAAGCAAATCTTTTATAGATATAAGAAAGTGATTATATTTATACAATTTTTCAATTTCATTATTTTCCTCATTTTTTGCATTCTTTATAATTCCTATAGAATGTTTTCCTTTATTTGTTTTTACAAAAAGATCATCACTTGGTAATTGATATTCGTTTACCATATTTAACAACATTTTCTTTTCTTCCTCACCTATCACTTCATTACCTACTTTCTATTCAAACTAATGTAAATATATCGTTCTATTGCCACCTTATTCCTTAAATCATTCTTCCTACTTTTCAGCGTTCTAATTATTTTAAACAAGTTCTCATTATCTAACTTATTCATTCTAACCGTTTTAAACTTAATTTTTCTAACCTTGACAATAATCAAGCATTATTTTTCCCTTTATTTTCTCAATATATATGACTTTAATGTTATCAGTTATAAATTTTCTTTTTCTTCACAATTTAAATCATTCCACAGTTTATTGGTTTTATCTTGCTTTGCTCTAACAATTAAGTCACCGGTGAATTGTTGTTTAATAGCTTATTTCCCTTACTAAATTCCATATATTAAAACTGTTGTGTTTAAATAATTTAAAATAAGAGATAATTAAGGGGTCCCCAAAAGCAAAAAAAATAAAAATCCTTATTTTATAAGGATTAAATTCAATATGGGGCGGCATAAGGGAATCGAACCCTTGCATACTGGTGCCACAAACCAGCGTGTTAACCACTTCACCAATGCCGCCATATATAAATTACGTTAAATATTTTATCATTATATTTAACTTTTATCAAGACTTTTTAATAATTTTTATTTACATATATATTTAAAACAGGATATAATGTAAAGAAAGTTATGGCATTTTTGGTTTATAAAAAAATGCTATAACTTTATTGTACCAAATTGTTAAGACGACTATATAAGGGGAAAGTATTTTTTAAATTTGTATTATTTTGATAAAAAAGAAGAAAGATAATAAAAATTCAAACTA